>JACBOA010000012.1 GCA_013403005.1 Methanobacteriaceae archaeon
ACCCTTTAAAATTAATATAAAAAGATTTGGAAATGTACTTTTATAAACCAACTATAATACACGCAAATTTAAGCAAAAAAATCAGTTAAAAATGCCTAGATTATCACATTAAATCTAACACCCTATAAGATCTAGATATGATCAGTTAATTATCTAGACATGGGTTGCAAGTGTAAACTGATCAAAATCAATTGATATAAAATCATTGAAAGTGATGGAACTTTGATAAATGGCAGGTGCACTCTTAAACCATTTTTTAAGGGCACATATCCGCCAGAAATTACTTTAATTTTCCTTAAAATTTTAGGATTCTCCATTATTTCTATTTTGTAAATAGTCCGTTGATTTTTTCAGCAAATAAAAAGTCCAGATCAGTTAACCCTCCTTGGTCATTGGTGGTTATCTCCAATGCAACCCGACCCCATGAGAGGTTGATTTCAGGGTGATGCTGCAGTTCTTCTGCAATCAAACCTACTTTAACTGTGAATTCAAGGGCATTTCCGAAGTCCTCAAAATCGAATACTGCCACCAGGGATTGATCATCAAGCACAGACCAATTTTCCAGTTGAGATGATTTCTTCTTTATTTCCAAAGGGCTTAAAAGTTCTGGAATAGACATTTAACTCTCCATTCAGACTTTTTAACTTCAAATCTATCCTAAGAATTTAAATTTTAAATAAGAGATTTTTAAATTAAAGGTAGTATTTTTTACTGGGGTAAGCGAAGTTTTAATTATCAAGTTTTAATTATCAATATTTTCCTTAACTATTTTCATAAGTGCCATGGCTTTTTGGAAATTCTTATCAATTTTAAGTGATTCCTGGATTACTTTAAGGGATTCATCATATTTCCCAAGTTTATATAATCCCTTAGCCTTCAAATATAAACCGTATTTGTAAAAATCATCCTTTTTGGGGTATCTGCCTAGAAATAGTTCAAAGGTGTTCACGGATTCTTGGAACTCTTCCAGGAGTAGGAGAACATATCCCCTATTGTACCAGGCCATGTTATCACCTGGTTCCAGCCTAATGACTTGTTCGAAACATTTAAGGGCTTCGGAATATTTTTCAAGTTCCATGAGAGCCACTCCTTTATCATTCCAGGCAGAAGTATAGTTTTTATCAATATTCAGTGCATTATTAAAAAATTCTATTGATTTGTTTACTTTTCCCTGATTTAAAAAGGACATGGCTTGTTTGTAGAACATTTCGGCTTCTTTAGTTGCCATCAAATCTCTCCTGGTGTTTGATAAGAAGTTTGAGAGGAAATTTCCCACTAATAAAAAATCATTTTTTAGATAAATTATTGTTTATATTATTCAAATCCATGTTGTTTAACCTGATATTGTATTAATAATTTAAATAAGAATAATACTAATTTTGCTTATTTTTTTAGACTTTTTATGATTAATTGACGAATAATGTATGATCTTGATCTGTCCTCTTTTTTGGCGATCTGGTCAATTTTTTGAATGTATTCCGGTTCCAAACGAATGTAAACGCTTTTCTTTTTCATGTATATAGATACGATTCATTACAAATATATACCTTACGGATGAAATTAAAGGACTTGTTGAAGTTAATTTAATGATATCTGATAATAATAACTGATAAATAACTAGTTAAAAATTTAGTTTTAATAAAACTTAGTTTTAATTAATTTATTTTTTTCTAATTTTAAATCAGAATATTTTTTTTTATTCTTTAAGAAAATTTAAAGCCTTATTTATTTCTTTTAGTTATTTTTCCATCCATTTCTTTTCATAGTTCCGGATCCAAATTAGTTCCTTTAATAGAAGGTCACCATGCCCTTTGGGATTATTTTCAATCTCTTCTTTCCGGTCTTCAGGCAGATAATCCAGAAGTTTTTCCCATTCATCCACATCGGTGTAGGTTTGTTTTTTCACCCGGTAAACACTATGCTCAAATGATTCCAGCACCAGATCAATATCCTCATCATCTTCAAGAAATGATATATGCTGCTCTAAGACAGGTATAAGCGCATCACCCAGCTCTATCTGAGCAGTAAGATATGCTTCATAAGGGTTGTCATATCTAATGTAATCCACTTTTTTAGGCCCACCTGTTCTATGAATAATATTACGCCCCTTTATGGAATCATTAAATTTCTCATTGTCAGTTAATTTTTCATCTAATTCATTTTCTAATTCATATTCGAAGTTATACTTCATATAATCCTCAAAATCGTTTTTTTCAGGATTATAATAATTATATAGCTCTTCAACTAATTTTGGCTTCTTTTTCTCCAGAGATAATTTGTATCTGGTGAGCTTTCTGATGATGATTTTTCTTTCATCTTGAATTTCCGTTTCAAGACCCCCAGATTATCTAAATAAAATTAAAGTCATCCTTTAATATTTTTGTCCTTATGAGTAATTTATTTTTCACCAATCAAACATCCAACTAGTTAATTATTCCAAAACATTTAGAACTTTTAAAGGCAAGCTGAATATACTGCCTTTGCATATGGGAAGGAGAGTTTAGAATTTCAACTTTATATGGGATGAGAAAAATTTTAATAACTCAGAGTGAAAATGAAATATGTATACCTTAAATTTTGTATACTGGAATTTATTAAATGGTTAATACTAAAGTCCTTTTAATAATCTAATTAAAACTTGAAATATGGGTTTTTAGATTAATTCTAAGGGGTTAAATGTAATTTAATAAAGTATATTTCTTAAGTAGTACAACTCAATGGAGGAATAGCATGTTACATGGAACCGAACTTTTAAAGAAGGGCTTCGCCAAGATGACCAAGGGCGGAGTGATCATGGATGTGGTTAACGCAGAACAGGCAGCTATAGCAGAAGAAGCAGGAGCCGTTTCAGTAATGGCACTGGAAAAGGTTCCTGCAGATATAAGGGCCTCGGGTGGAGTGGCCAGAATGGCCGACCCCAGCAAGGTCACCGAGATCATGGATGCGGTAAGCATCCCGGTAATGGCCAAAGTACGAATCGGCCACTTTGTAGAGGCACAGGTCCTGGAAGCACTGGGAGTGGACATGATCGACGAGAGCGAAGTACTCACCCCAGCCGATGAAAAATACCACATCGACAAAAAAAAGTTCACCATACCATTTGTTTGTGGGGCAAGGAACCTGGGAGAAGCACTCAGAAGAATAGATGAAGGCGCAGCTATGATCAGGACCAAAGGAGAAGCTGGAACCGGTAATGTGGTGGAAGCAGTCCGACACATGCGCATGATCCAGGGAACCATTCGTGAACTCAAGGAAAAAACAGAGGAAGAACTGTGGACTGTAGCCCGGCAAGAAGAAGCACAATTCTATCTGGTTAAGGAAACTCAGAAACAGGGACGTCTTCCGGTGGTGAATTTCGCTGCTGGTGGTGTGGCCACCCCTGCTGATGCTGCTCTCATGATGCAACTCGGGGCAGACGGAGTGTTCGTGGGAAGTGGAATCTTTAAATCTGAGAACCCGGAAATAGTGGCCAATGCCATTGCTGAGGCAACTGCCCACTACGATGATGCTGAAGTCATTGCAGAAGTGAGCCGGGACCTGGGTAAGGCCATGCCCGGGCTGGAGATAAGCCAGATACCAGAATCAGAGAAACTGCAGGATAGAGGTTGGTAAATTAACCCCATTTCAATTTTTTTTTAATTTTTTTTAGCAAATAATCTAGCAGCTAAAATTATTTCAATGAATGAATTAATTCGTCTGAATTAATTCGTCTGCAGGCACTTTAACTTTATACTGCTTTATTTAATGTAATTTAAGGAGCTCCACCAGCTCCACCCAGGTTTTCACCAGTCTTGGCATCGAGTTCTATTTCTCCCACAGCTTGTCCGTTTTTGTACAGGGGAACCACATAGATCTGTCTACCATTAACTGTGTTAAGCACCGGAGTTCCTGCAGTCACACCAGGTTCGTTTACATACTGCATAGCAATGGTTTTGGCTTCTTCTGGTGATTTTATACTGCTACCCGTTGTGTTGTTGGTGTTGTTAGTTGTTTTATTCTGGTTTTGATTGGAAATATTCTGGTTGTTGGTGGTATTGGTATTTTTGTTATCAGTACATCCAGAAGTCATCACCATTAGAACCAGTAAAGCCATTATTGCCAGTGCTGATCTTTTAATCATTTTTTCCATCCTCACAAAAATTTGATTCAAAGATTTATTGGAAATTTTATTGGAAAAGATTTATCTAAAGTATATTGATTATGATGCACCTTTTATACTATAAATTTATGGATTTCATTTTATCAATCATTACTAGGGGAAGCATAAGAACCTTTCAGCGTAGAATTGGCTAATTAACACCTCTGAATGGTGATCAGAGGCCCTATTTAATTTTTTGCCTGTGTGGGCAGAGAAAAGTGGTGCGACCACCTACCTTAATAATCTCCAAATCTCCTCCTTCAGGGCATTGTCCACCTGGATGACGATGTGGTAGTAAATAAGATTCTGGGAGAGATTGAGTTTTATCCTGATATTCTATGGCTTTTTTCAGAACTTGCTTAGTTTTAAGGTAGAGAATTTCCCATTCACTTTCATCCAATCTGTTCGCATGGGTTAAAGGATGAATAGCACTCTGGTATAAAATTTCATCAGCATAGAGATTTCCTATCCCTGCTATGACCTGTTGATTCATTAGTAGTGGTTTTATCATTCCCTTTCTTCCATTGAATATTTCTTGAAATCTATCTAAACTCACATTAAGGGCATCAGGACCCAATTTTTTCATTTTAATGAATTCTCCTGGATCAGTGGTTAAGCCCAGTTTACCGAATTTTCGAGCATCATCAAAGGTCAAGAGGGTGCCGTTTTTGAAATAGATATTCATCCGAGGATGGGCAGAGGATTCTTCCGTATCTCCGTAATATAGGTAGCCAGTCATTCCAAAGTGTATAATTAAAAAAAGATTCTGATCCAACTTTGCGAAGAGATACTTTCCATAGCGATGGCTGCCAGTAAATTTATGACCCTTCAGGGATCTTAACATATCCTCGCTGCTGATGTCCACCAAAATCTCAGGACTAAAAACTTCAACATCTTTTATGGTTTTATGCAGGCAAGTTCCATTGAAATACTTTTTAAAGATTTCAACACTGGGAAGTTCAGGCATATGTTCACCAGTAATGAATGGTTAGTTGGATAAATAAATCTTATCTTACAGTAATTAGTATCAGATATGACTAATAAAATCATAATAAGTGATTAATTAGTCAGAATTTGTCAAGTAGGTGATCATTAGCTAAAATTAGTAAAAATAAATCAAAATAACAAAAAAATAAAAAAATAAAAAAGGAGTGGGGGATGAAAGTGGATTTTTTTTGGAGGGTAATTAAACGGCTTTATCTCCCCTTTCTCCTGTCCTGATTCGTACAACTTCTTCTACTGGGGATATGAAGATTTTTCCATCTCCGATGTCTCCAGTTTGTGCTGTTTCTACTATGGCGGTAACTACTTCTTCTAAATTTTCATCCTGTACCACAATTTCCAGACGGGTCTTGGGTAGCATGTCGATTCTGTAATCACTTCCCCGGTAGCTTTCTGTAATACCCAGTTGTCTTCCGCGACCTTTAACTTCAGTCACGGTGACCCCGTGGCATCCAATCTCTTCAAGGGCATCTTTGACTTCATCTAACTTGTTGGGTCTGATAATAGCCACTATTTTTTTCATTTTATCACCTCATGGCTCGGCAGGTATTTTTAGATACGGTAACCGGACTCTTCGTGTTGAGTAATGTCCAGTCCTTCGATTTCTTCCCGGTCTTCCACCCGCAGGCCGATGATTATGTCAATGATTTTACCTATTAGCAGGGTTACCACGAAGCTGTAGGCAGCAACAGCAGCTACTGCAATTATCTGGGTAACAATCTGTCCAGGATTACCATAGAAGGCTCCAGTTCCCAGTTCATTGATGAATGGTGCAGCGAATAAACCGGTAGCCAGAGCACCCCATAGACCGGACATACCGTGTATGCCAAATACATCCAGGGCATCATCATAGCCCAGTTTGGACTTCAGGAAACTGATGGCGAAGTAGGAAACTGCACTGGTCACCAGACCTATAATCACTGCAGCCTGTAGGGTTACAAAGCCCGCTGCGGGAGTTATGGCCACTAGACCTGCCACTGCACCGGATATTGCACCCAGAAGGGTTGGTTTCCCAGTTTTAATGTAGTCGATGATTACCCAGGATATCATGGCTGCAGCAGCTGCAGTGTTGGTCACAATAAAGGCACTACCAGCCAGTCCACCGGCGGTTAGTGCTGAACCAGCATTAAATCCGAACCAGCCGAACCACAAGAGGGCGGCACCAATTACTGAGTAACCCAGGTTGTGTGGTAATAGTTTAACTTCTTTTCTTTTACCCAGTAAGAGAACCAGGGCCAGGGCAGCCACACCAGAGTTGATGTGTACTACAGTACCCCCGGCAAAGTCCAGGGCACCTAACTGTGCTAACCATCCTCCACCCCATACCCAGTGGGCTATGGGCACGTATACCAGGGATACCCATGCCAGGATAAATACCAGCCAGGATGAGAACTTCATTCTCTCCACCACGGCACCGGATATAAGGGCAATGGTGATGGCGGCAAAGGTCATCTGGAAGGCGATATAGACTGTTTCAGGTATGGTGGGGGCCAGTGTGGCCATCTGGTCTACGCCTATACCATTAAAGAGAAGGTTTGCCGGGTTTCCGATTATTCCTCCTAACATATCTGTCCCAAATGCAAACTGGTAACCATATAAAACCCAGATGATGCTGGTGATGGAAAAGGCAATAAGGGACATGAACATGGTGTTCAATACATTTACTCTCTTGGTGAGACCTCCGTAGAAAAGTGCTACTCCTGGCACAGTCATTAACATTACCAGTGCAGTGGAAATCAGCATCCACGCGGTATCACCGCTGTTTAAAGCAGGGTCCATTTATTTTTTCCTCCTAATTCAAGTTTATTTTATATTTTTTTTATTTTTTAGGTTTAATATTCCATTTTATTTGTAAACAAAGATAAAATCATTGTTCTTTGTAATTAAAGACATTTTTTGGTTCTTTTTGGTTCTTTTGGGCTTGTTAAAAGGCCTTAAACTTTTGCCTATCTTTTTTCACTTCATGAAAACTTCACCCCAATTTACCGGATATCGGAAGCCTACTTCCGACAACTGATCATTGCACCTTCTTTCTTATAAATGTTTCGATTTAAAGACAATGAAAAGGTGAATTCTATGAATTTTTTTCTCAGATTATGGTACAATAAGTGATAAATTATACAATTTTTTTAGACAAAGATAAGCAATTTACTAAATAACACTAAATAAAAAAAGGATAGCAGGGAATTAAATAAAAAAAATAATGTTAGGAAGAAAAAAATAATGTGTATCTACAGTTTATATGGCCTTTTCTCCCCTTTCTCCAGTGCGAATACGAATCACATCTTCTACTGGAGATATGAAGATCTTTCCATCACCAATACAACCAGTCTGGGCACTGCTCACAATGGCATCCACAATACTATCTACATCTTCTTTTTTGGCCACAATTTCAATCTGGGTCTTGGGAAGTAGATCAACCTTGTAGTCAGTGCCACGATAACTTTCAGTTATTCCTAGTTGTATTCCCCTTCCTTTAACTTCTTTGACTGTCATTCCATGGCAGCCTATATCCTCTAATGCCTGTTTAACATCTTCCAGTTTATCAGGTCTGATGATGGTTATGATTTTTTTCATGGTATCACCTCGATCAATATCCAGAATAGGAATCATTTTGCTTGTAGTTTTTTTTATCCTAAAAGATAATTGGCAGCTTTATTTTTAAAACTGCCTATGATAGTCTGTAACCGGATTCCTCGTGTAGGTTGAGGTCCAGGCCCTGCACCTCGTGATCTTCTTCTACTCTAAGGCCAATAGTCTTATTAATAATCCAACCAATGGCGTAAGTAACTCCAAAGGAGTAAATTACAACAGAAACAATGGCTATAAGTTGAATTCCCACTTGAGTGGGGTTTCCTGCTATTAGTCCGCCTTTTATGGTGCTGTTTATGAGTGGGGTGGCAAATACACCGGCAGCCAGTGTTCCTATAATACCTGACATTCCATGGATTCCAAACACATCCAGGGCATCATCATAACCAATTAAGGGTTTGAGGTGTGATACTGCATAGTAACAGATCACTGCAGAGACAAAACCAATGATCATTGCTGCAGTAACATTCACATAACCTGCTGCAGGGGTTATGGTTGCTAAACCCGCCACAGCCCCAGATAAAGCACCAAGAAGGGTTGGTTTGCCTGTGTTCAGTTTGTCCATTAGCACCCAGGCCAGCATTCCCATTGCCGCGGAGGTGTTAGTAACGATCATGGCTGAAATTGCCAGATTAGTTGCACCAAGTGCTGAACCAGCGTTGAATCCGAACCATCCAAACCATAATAGTCCAGTACCAATAACTGAGTATCCTAAATGGTGGGGTAGTAATTTGGCATTTTTACGGATTCCCACCAGTAAGACCAGGGCCAGGGCAGCCACACCAGAGCTTAAATGTACTACCATTCCTCCGGCAAAATCCAGGACACCCATCTGGTAAAGCCATCCTCCACCCCACACCCAGTGGGCGATGGGGATGTAAACTGCAGTTAGCCACAGAGGTACGAAGGCCAGCCAGGCAGAGAACTTCATCCTCTCTACAATAGCTCCACTAATCAGTGCCACTGTTATGGCGGCAAAGGTCATTTGGAATACAGCATACAGGGCGGTGGGTATGGTAGGGGCGTAAGTGGATAAAGTTCCTGACTCTAAAACTCCGCTAAAGAAGGGATTGGTCAGGGTACCAAGAACTCCCCAAATATCTGCACCAAAGGCCAGATCATATCCATAAACAAACCACAGAACACTTACTATGGCAAAGGTTATGAATGAAAGGAACAATGTATTTAAAACGTTTTCTCTTCGGATCAACCCTCCGTAGAAAAGGGCCACTCCAGGTATGGTCATAAGGATTACCAATGCAGTGGATATTAGCATCCATGCCGTGTCACCACTATTGAGAACAGGATCCATTTATATTTCCTCCTTTTTAATAAAACAGCATTTTTTTCTTTTTTTTATCCAATTAATAATGTTTTCAAAATTTTTATAACATCTCCCCTGGTTATTCAACCCATAATTCCTTTCATTTATTGAATCGGAAAAGGGTGGCAGTATGATGGGGGAAACATACTTCCGATTATGGGTTTGCTTGTATATAAATTTTCCTGCAAAAATTAAGAAAAACAGATATATTAATTCAAACCTAATATAAACTAATTTAATCCAAATAAGGTCATTAAAGTGTTAATTTGGTCTAATCATAATTATAAAGTAAATAATATTTGAACAGATTTAAATGGGGGTGTTTTTTATTGGAAAAATAACCAGTGAAAAAACTATATTCTATATCTCGCTATCAGTATTGTTTTTAATACTATTATATTCCTCTTTTTTCGTTGAATACCTTTTATTTAAAGTGATAGTTGGATTTGTAATTGTTTTGGTTATTAAAATCAAAAATATGGATCTAAAACTAACAACATGGCAAAGAAAATTATTTTACTTCTTTGTTTTTATTTATCCACTAATTGAACTCTTTTTAAAAGCCTTAACTCAGAATGGGCTTATTAACCCTGATATGGCTTCATATAATATCTATATTAATATTCTAGAACATCTTCTGGCGGGAATGGCTGTTGGAATGATTCTGTTCCCTTTTATTATTGGTATTATGGAAAGATTATCCCTAAAAGAGGGATTTATTCTATTTGTCCCTTTGGTAACCTTTTTATGTCTTTTATATGAATTAATAGGTTTTTATTTTTTCTACCAACCACTGGGCTACTTAAGCATTAACCAGTATTCAGATACCATGCGAGACCTTACCCTGAATATAGTGGGGTCTGTTATTCTGTTCGTACTAATTATTGGTTTTAAAAAATAGAAGGAAACCATTTTTATATTTTTTCATGGCAGGGAAGGTGTTGTATTGTTGCTAGGAGCAGGTGGCTTCGTATTGTTAGTAACCGGGTTAGTAACCGGTTCTCCAGAACTATTGTTACGCACAGTTTCAATGTCTTGTGCAGCGTTCAAACTGGTTTTTTGGAAATAAGACCTATAAATCACCAGTGCTGCAATTGCAATTACAAGAATAGCTCCAAATAAAAGTATGTATTCAGAGGCTCCCTGTCCACTCTCATCTTTAATCAAGATATGAATCCCACCCTAATATTGTGATTGTAGATAATAATATGTTCTTTCATTAATTTAAGTATATTTCTCATTTTTATCTTAGGATGAGGTAATAGTGGAGTAAAAGTCAGAGTAAAAGTCAAAAAATAATAATGAAAATGAATAATGGTTAAAAAATGGATAAATTAGGGGTTAATCGAAAACCTTTTTTTTAACCCCTGACGGGTGCTTCCAGGCCAGCCATTTTAACCCCAGTCATGGCTGATGATTCCACAGTTAAAGCTCGAAGATCATCCTTCTCCAATTTCAAGAGGTCAGTGTTCCCTGCCTGCTGGGTTAACATAACTGCTTCTTCAGTCATGGCTTCTATATAACGGGCCACACGTTTACCACCCTCAAGGTAATCCAGTCTCCTTCTTAGTTGTGGGTTCTGGGTGGCAATTCCTTTTCTGCAGGTTCCAGCGTAGCACATCTGACAGACTCTGCAACCTATACTTACCAGGGCGCTGGTGGCAATGTAACAGGCATCTGCTCCCAGGGCTATGGCCTTAGCCACATCTGCCCCGTTTCTTATCCCTCCGGCAGCAACCAGGCTCACTTCTTCCCTTAAGTTGATTTGTTTAAGGGCTTCATCTGCCTCAACAATGGCAGCTATGGTGGGCACTCCACTGTGTTCAGTGACTACATCAGGGCCTGCTCCAGTTCCTCCCTGCATACCATCCACCACCACCATATCGGCTCCAGCTTTGGCTGCGATCTTCACATCATCACTGACTCTTCCACTGGTGAATTTAACCATGATAGGCACTTTCCAGTCGGTAACTTCCCGGAGCTGGCTGATCTTCATACTCAGATCTTCCGGTCCCACAATATCCATGTGCCGGGCTGGGCTCAGGGCATCGGTACCTTCCGGTATCATTCTTATCCTGGAAACCTCTGCAGTAACCTTCTCACCCAGAAGGTGGCCTCCCATTCCAGATTTCGCTCCCTGACCGATTTTAATCTCCACTGCATCAGAATTGTTCAGATATTGGGCACTGACACCGAACCGACCCGAAGCGTACTGAGCAATGAGTTTATTAGCATATTTACGTTCCTCAGGTAGCATTCCACCTTCACCGGTGTTGGTGGCAGTTCCAGCCAGGGTTGCACCCATGGCCAGGGCGATCTTAGCTTCTTTGGAGAGTGCTCCGAAGCTCATGGCTGCGATCATTATGGGCGTGTCCAGAACCAGCGGATTTTCAGCATAACGGCTTCCCAGAACCACACGAGTGTTACAGGGTTCCCGGTATTTGTCTATGGGTGGCCGGGAAACCTGGGCTGGTACAATCACCAGATCATCGAAGGTGGGTATGGGGCGGGTGGCACCACATCCCCTGACTTTATAGGTTCCTTCAGCAGATTTACGGTTTATCTCTACCAGATCAGTGAAACTCCACACATTCCTAACATCTTCCGGCACGGCTCTAACTTCTATGGCATCGTTAGGGCACATCTCTTCACAGATACGGCAACCCACACATTTCTCATGGTTAAGGGGGAATGGTTCATCATCTACTATTTGATAAACGTCATGAGGACAGTTATTATAGCAGGAGTAACAGTTTTTGCATAAATTTTCATCCCGGTTGTCGCAGAGATACCAGCAGCAACCTGGACGATCAAAGTTTCTTTTGCAAAGTTCCTGATTTCTTTCAATCTTAAATGGCATTTAGGACACCCCCTTTTTTAGATTTTTTTGGGGATCTGTTTCATGGTTTTTAAGTACTTTGAAAACTGGACAAGCAGAGTATTTGGTTCCAGCAGCCTTTTTAACATCCTCCACATTTGAAGTGAGGATGGCCTCAGGTTTCCAGGGATTTTCATCCATTTTATCCACAACCACCACTTCATCAGTTATATTCTCATCCAAGATGTAGTTTAAAAGAGCAGTAACCACTCCTCCGTCCTGTCCTTCAAAATTTTTTGCACGGGCAGAAACTATCTTTAGATAGTCTCCCAGGGCTTTTTGATCCAGATCTCGTGTTAATACTTCCTGTGATAGGTAGGTGCGGGGACAGGCCACGTAACATAAATTACACTCTGGAGGACAATTCCCTTTGATTTGAGGTTTGCGATCTTCTATGTGCAGGATGTTCTCCGGACAGACATAGTAACAGGCCCCGCAGAGCACACAGCTGCCCACGTCAATAACATCTGCTTTCAAATCCTCAAACTGGCAGGATGCGACTTCCTCAATGAACTCTTCATCGCTTATGTATCTGCGGTAGAGAACTGGTCTGGCCACTGATTCCCTTTTTTTGATCTCTTCCTTGTTTTCTATTTTCTTTTTATTGGCTAATCTTTCCAGAAGAATAACACCAGAAGGTTCAACAGGTTTGATTTCAATATAACCTTCATTCTCAGCTTTTTGCAGTATTTTAAGGCCTTTTTCTGTTCTGGCTATGATGGTGGACCATCCAGGGGCTGAACCCACAGATCCTACGGATAAATCTGCTAGTTCTGAAGTGTAATCCATACAAACCTGGCAGTTTTTCCTCATGCAGATCTTGGCCTGGGATAAAGGTACCTTGAACACTTCACCATTTTCAAGATAGGCCCAGAACTGCCCTTTTTCCACTCTGAACTCTTTCACCTCATCCATGTCAATTTCATTTTGTGATAAGAACTCCTTAAGGTAGGAATGGGAGAAGTTTTCCATACAGAACAGTCCTAACTTCAAATCAACTGGAGAATCTCCCAGGATGTTACTGTAGTGTTCCATTTTTTCAGCGGCTATAATATGGCAGGGTGTTCCCACCAGAGCAACACTTCTTTTTTGATCTTTAGAAGTCATCATTTACCCTCCTCTGTTTCCTTACCATAAAATGGCCGGGCACTGCGGGGTACGATTTTTCGGAACTTCTGATACTCTTCTGGCGTCAGTTGGAACTGGTATTTTTCCAAGAGTTCCTTCAATTTTTCCCGTTCTTCATCTTCTAATTCTTCGATTTTGGCGTTTTTCCCCAGGCTTTTTATCTTACCACCCACATAGATGGTTCCCCTGATTATGGATTCCCCAGCATCATCTGAGATATCTCCCAGGACAATGATCTGACCTCCCATCATAAAAAGTCCGCTCATGAATCCGGAGTTACCTCCCACAATGATGGTACCGTTTTTCATTATCTCTCCAGTACGGGAACCAACATCTTTCCTAACCACCACGGTCCCACCGTAGATACCCTGACCCACACCATCTCCGGCTGAGCCCTCAATGACTACTTCTCCTTGGGTCATATTATCTGCTGGGAACCAGCCAGCATTTCCATTGATGTGAACTCGGGCTCCGTGGATCATGGTTGCTGCGAAGTAACCGGCAGAGCCGTCAATAACCACATCCACTGGTTCAGTGAGTCCAGCAACCAGGTAGTGCATGGCATTGGGGTTTTCAATTATGATGCGATCATTTTCCTTGGCAGCCTTTTTAATGGTCCGGTTAAGTTCCCGGGGTGTTATTTCTTGAGCATTGATTTTCAATTCCTGCATAATTCCACATCCATTAGATGGTGTAAGCACGGGTTTCTCCTGGAGATATCTGGTCAATTTCTGAGGTGTCCATAACTTCCCGGAGAGCCACTTCTTCTGAGGCAATGGCGAATACTTCATTGTTTTCAGCCATAACTCCTGGTCTCAGACCCAACTGGTCCTTGGCAATCCCCACTCCATTGGGCGTGCCTACAATATAGGAGAAAGGACCATCCATGTCCTTCACAGATTGTTCCAGGGCTTCCTCCAGACTGTAATCCTGGGAGAGTTTATCAGCAATGTAGTGCACAATACACTCAGTATCGTTGTTGGTTTCAAAAATATGACCTTTACGTTCTAATGGGTCTCTTATCTTCCAGTAGTTGGTTATCTGGCCGTTGTGAACCACAGTGATGTCCGGGATGATGTAACTCTGGAAGGGATGGGCGTGGTAGCGGTCCACTATACTCTCAGTGGAGAAACGGGTGTGACCGATGGCATGTGTTCCCATTTTATCCTCAGTGTTATAACGGGCTGCTATATCCTTTACCAAGCCCACATCCTTTATCATTTCAAATGAATGGGCTCCGTTTAGCACAATCACATCTTCAATTTTATCTACATCCATAATCAGTGGTTTCAGTTGTGAAAATGAGTCCAGGTTAACTTTGCAGCGATATATGATGTAGTTCTCCACTGAAGGGATGATCTCTTCACTTTCAATGGGAAAAGCTGTTTCCACTGTAGTTTTAACTTCTTCAAGAAGTCCTGGTTTCTCTTTAACCTCTATGTTTAAGAGATATTCATGTTCTCCCAGCCCTAACCCACCATAAAGGGCGAATCCTGCTGAATCAGGACCTCTGTGCTGCAGAGCGTCCAGCATGCGGGTCATGAATTTGCCCACAGGATGAAGTTTTTTATCTTTAAATACCACTCCGGCTATTCCACACAATTTATAACCTCCTTTATGAAATATTCATGAATCCGTGTATCATTTGTTAGTTCAGGATGGAATGCGGTGGCCAGATGATTTTTGTAGGCCACGGCAATTATTTTACCGTCAATTTTTCCCAGTATAACTGCATCATCAGCTACTTCCTGGGCGTAGGGTGCTCTGATAAAAACTCCTGGATAGGGTTTATCAGAAATTTTAAGATTCAAATTTGATTCAAATGATGCTTTCTGCCTTCCAAAACCATTCCGTTTAACTTTCATAGGTATTAAACCCATTAAAGGCTGATCATAGTCAGTTTCCTGGCCTAATAACACCATACCTGCGCAGGTACCCAGAACTGGGATGTGATTCTCTTTAATGGTCTGGTCAATACCCTCTTCCTGGATTAATCTACCTATAACCGTACTTTCCCCTCCAGAAATAATAATCCCGTTGCATTTTGCTACTTCTGTTGAAGTTTTAACCATTAAAACATCAGCTTCCAGGTCCATTTTTCTGGTGGTTTTTTGGGTGATGTCCAGGTGTTCTGAAACGTCTCCTTGCAGGTTTAAAATTCCTATTTTTATCATAAAAATTCCTTTAATTTTGCTCCTGGTTTTCCTATTGATGATAAGCGAGTTATCATTTAGATGCAATAGAATATAAACTTACCGGAAATAGTATTCCGATTAGATTAATTGTTGAAATAAAATTCTTAATTCAAAGATTAACTTATACAATGTTTAAAATTGAGCCTGTAACATACATTTTAAATGAACATTTATATAAATATTTCTAATGTCACTGTCTTGATTTTTTTAGTGTTGGGGGTAAGTTGGGGTAAGTTTTTATAGGTGTGCCGAGAAAATATTAACTGCACAAATTCCTTTTTTGGAATTCTTACATTGACCTAATTAGACAACTAATTAAACAATATTATATTGAATTATGGAGAGATAATAAAATGGATAAGATACCCATCGCTTTAATTGCGGTGATAGTGGTACTAGCATTCGTTGGAGGATATTTCACTGGCATAATGAATTCTGCTGGAAATTTCACACTTAATATTACCAATAAAACCAACGACTCTGGCTACGATAATAATGCAAACACTTACAAATACAACACAGTTAAAACCACGGCTAAAAATACAGCCACAACTAAAGACACCTCTACCGACACACCCACACCTACCCCAACACCAACACCAACCCCAACACCTACACCTACTCCAACACCTACCCCTACTCCCGAACAACCCTCATCTAACCCCTAAATAACAAGAAAGATAAAATTAAAATTGCTAATGATTAAAGTCAATTAGCAAATAGGGTTCATACACATGAAACCCTCATTTTTTTTTATTTTTATCGCTGCTGCTTTTTTAAATTTTTTTTGGGGCAATGGTTTTTCACGAATTCTATTTAAAAATTCTATTTAAAAAGATTAAAACTATAAAAATTCCTTTTTTAGGTTCATCCTTTTTCTTTTTCTTCATTTACTTTTTCTTCATTCAAGATATTCATTATTTCATCAGTCGAGTTTTTCACATAATTTGCGGCTGATTTAAAGGATTCTAACTCATCATCATTCATTTTAATTCCAATTATTCGTTCTACACCGTTAATTCCTAATTTAACTGGTACTCCTAGACAAACATCCTCAGTACCATGTATCTCCCCATCCAGGTAGGTGGTGAGGGTTAGTATCCTTTTTTCATCATTAAGGATGGTTTTGATAATATTGGAAATAGCAAAGGCAGGTCCGTATTCAGTTGCCCCTTTCTTATTAATCACGTAACTTCCTGCGGTTTTAACCTTTTCAACAATACTATCCACATCAAAGGACTGGTACTGGGGAAAATATTCAACCAGTATCCCTCCTATGGTAGTGGAACTTAAAAGGAGAACCATGTGGTCGCCATGTTCTCCAATGATCCTGGTGTGTATTTCACTGACATGGATGTTGAAGTGTCGGGCTATCAGATTCTTGAGGCGCAGTGAGTCTAAATGGTTTCCCAACCCAATTACTCTATTTCTTGGGAAACCAGATGCTTTATAGGCAACGTAAGTCATAACATCCACAGGGTTGGTTATAACCAGAATAATGGATTCAGGAGCGTGTTTAGCAATTAAACGGGAATATTCTTTTACTATTCTAGCGTTGGGCACAGCCACGTCCATGCGTTTCATATCTGCTGTTCTGGGAATACCGGCCGAGATAACCACAACTTTGGAATCTCTCATATCCTCAAAATTACAGGAGGGGGTTATGGATACTCTGATATCCTTGGCTGCCAGGGCATCGTTCATGTCCAGTGCCTCTCCCTGTATTTGATCCAGGCTTTCCTTCCGTGATAATAGGACCAATTCACTTACAACACTTTCTTCAGCCAGGCAAAAAGCTGCTGCTCTACCCACTCTACCTGATGCTCCAATTACACTAACTTTCATTTTTCACCCGATCCTAAATCTAATTCGATTTCAAATACTATAAAATCCTCTCTCCGATTTCTCACTCAGTATCTGGGGTTTTTTAAATACTTAAAGTATAAAATAGGATTCTCTAGGATTCTTACAAATTCTAAACTTAAATAGTTGAACTTATTCTTGGCTTAAGAAACCTTCAGCAACCCGTCGAACATAGCTACTTTTATCATTGAGAGCTTCTTTAAGTGCCTTCTCAGCATCATCTCCTCCAATGTTACCCAGTGCCATGGCAGCACCAGCCCTTACAAATCCACTATCATCGTTCATAAGTTCGATGAGGTAAGGTACAGTTTCAGGGGATTTAATATTACCCAGTGCCCAGGCGGCTCCCCCTCTAACCCTCCAATCATCATCTTTTAATGTCTGGATCAGTGGTTCTACTGCTGATTTTCCCATGTTGCTCAGGGCACCTGAGGCTGCCCTGCGCACCCATTTGTTATCATCCTTCATTGTTTCTATTAAGGGAGTTATGGCTCGTTCATCTTTAATCAAACCAAGTACTTTTGCAGATCCCTTCCGAACATCTTTATTCTCATGATCCAATGCATCAATAAGCTGTTCCACGGCAGGTTCTCCAATTTCTTCAAGCATTTCTGTAGCCTGAACCTGAACAAGCTCATCACTGTCTTTTAAAGTCTCAATCAATCTTTTAACGTTTTTTTCAACTTCCATATTATTAGCTCCCCTAAAATTAATCAATTCTAGTTATTTTTTATTTAAAGAATCTGGAAGAATGTTCCCATAAAAAGTATATTATGTATTTAATAGACCATATATTTTTGCTAATTAGAACTCATGGCAGTAGATTAGCTGAAATTTTTTTAAAAAATTCATCCCCTCATTTTTTTTCTTTGATTAAAAATTCACTTTTGTGGTTATAAAGACCAATCTATGTTAATTATTCTCATCTATCATTAAATTTTCATATTCTACAATTTTTTCTCAAAAAAAGAATAAGTTTCATATAATTTGAAGGACATAGTTTTAGGATACATAGAATCATTCTTTAATTCCAGTTTTGGATGTAGGAAAATGGGAGAAAGAAGTCAGATATATGAAATTGAAGACTTGAAACCAGGAGATCATCTCTGCTCTTTGTTTGAAAATGATGACGATCATAAAGCTCTTTTAACACCTTACATCCGGTTTGGTTTGGAAAAAAATGAAAAGGTCCTCTACATTGTTGATGCTCACACTTCAGAGGATGTTCTTGATTATTTAGGTAATGATGGTTTTGATGTGGATCCTTATCTTGAAAGTGGGCAGCTGGTAATCCTCACTGTAAATGAATCTTATATGAAGGGTGGAGTATTTGATCCAGATAGCATGATCAGTATGCTTTCTGAGGAAACAGAAAAAGCCCTCAAAGAAGGCTACCCTGCACTAAGGGTTACTGGTGAGATGTCCTGGGTTCTTAAAGGATTACCCGGATCAGAACACTTGATAGAATACGAAGCCAAATTAAACGAATTTTTCGGGAGTAGTAAGGCTTTAGCCATATGTCAGTACGATATGAGATTATTCGAACCTGAAATTCTTCTCAATGTCTTATTAACTCACCCCATGGTTGTAATTGGAACCAGAATATATGAAAATTTTTATTACATGCCTCCTCAGGAATATCCATTTGATATTCCAAAATCAATTCTCAAAGAGTGGATGAAAAGTCTGAAAGTTTACAATGATGCTAACAAATTCCGGAAAAACCTACTCTCATCCATGAGGGATGGGCTTATTGTCTTAGACGCAGATGGGGTCCATCAGGATGTTAACGATGCTTTTTGCAAAATGACTGGATTTTCAAGGGAAGAATTGATTGGAAAGGGGTTTCCTCATATTTACTGGCCTGAGGGAGAATATGAAAACATTCAAACTGCTTTTGAAAATACTTTGAAAGGTGATAATCGTGAGTTTGAATTTATCTTCCAAAGGAAGAATGGGGAAAAGTTCCAGGTTATTGTAAGTCCTTCAATAATGAAGGATGATGATGGTAACATAAGCGCAGTTTTTGCCACGGTCAAAGACATATCTGCACGTAAAATAACTGAAAACGAACTTAAAGAATCTCACAGTAAGCTCGAAGCTACTTTGAAGGCCATCCCGGACTTAGTGTTTGAGGTGGATGCTGAAGGGCGGATCTATGATTATTACTCCCCAGACATAGATGATCTCTACGTTCCTCCCGATGTCTTCATGGGTAAAAAAATCAGGGAAGTACTGCCTAAAGATGCAGCCAGTAAAATCCTTCAGGCTATTGAAAAAGCCTCCAGGAAAGGATGGCATAAAGGCACCATATACTCTCTGGATCTTCCCACCGGACGAAAATGTTTCGAACTTTCCATAGCCAGAAAAGAGGCAGATTCCAGTGGTTCTGAATTATTTGTGGTAGTGGCCCGGGATGTAACCTTGCACCAAAAGAATGAAAAAACTTTGAAACAAGCTAGAGATTATAACAGAAGCTTAATAGAAGTAAGCCTTGATCCTTTGGTTACTATTGGTGCAGATGGAAAGATTACTGATGTAAACAGAGCTACTGAAAATGTTACTGGTTACTCAAGAGATGAACTTATTGGCACGGATTTTTCTTATTATTTCACCCAACCCGAAAAAGCTAGGGAAGGTTATGAGAAAGTTTTCCGGGAGGGTGTGGTAAGGGATTACCCTCTTTGGATTCAACACAAAGACGGACATACCACTCCAGTTATTTACAACGCCTCGGTATACCATGATGAGAACGGTGAAGTTTTAGGAGTATTCGCGGCTGCCCGAGACATAACACAGCTAAAAAAAGCAGAGAAGCAGCTCAGTGACAGTCAAAGTCAGCTAAATTCAATCATGGAAGGCACTCCCATCCCTAAATTTGTAATTGATAAGCACCACCGGATAATTTACTGGAACAAAGCACTGGAGGAACTTAGCCGAATCGATGCCAAGGATATGATTGGTACTCGAAACCATTGGAAAGCCTTTTATGATAAAAAAAGACCATGCATGGCTGATTTACTGGTTGATGGAGATCTAAATAACCTCAAAAGATGGTATAAAGATAAATATAATAAGTCGAAATTTTTTAAGGGCGCATACGAAGCTCTGGACTTCTTCCCAGCAATAGGTGAAGGGGGGAAGTGGATATTTTTTACAGCAGCACCTATAACTGATTCTGAAGGTAATTTAATAGGGGCAGTGGAAACTTTAGAGGATGTAACTGAAGATAAAAAAGCTGAAATTGCACTAAAAAAGAGTGAGGAACGTTTCCGTGCAGTGGCAGAGTCTGCAGTTGATGCTGTGGTTACTACTGATGTTAATGGTGTTATCAGATTCTTCAACAACAGCCTGACCACCATATTCGGCTACTCCCCCCGGGAGTTAAAAGGTAAACCACTCACCATTCTCATGCCCCACCGTTTCAGAAGCACTTATCTTAAACAACTGGATAAGTTCAAAAAATGTGGTGAACACAGACTTATAGGTAAAACTGTGGTAACAACTGGATTAAAAAGGGATGGAACTGAATTTCCCTTTGAAATGTCATTATCCTCCTGGAAATCCGGGAAAAAAATCTTCTTCACTTCCATCATCCGAGATTTAACTGAGAAGAAGAAGGCAGAAGAAAAGATTAAAAAACAAATCATCCTAACCACATCTATTAATAAGGTTTTGCAGGACTCTTTGAAGGTTAAAAAAGATGAAGAAGTAGCTTTAATTTGTATTAGAGCCGCTGAAGAACTCACAGCCAGTCAGTTCGGTTTTATCATGGAGATAAACAGGAAGGGTAAAGCTGATACCATGGCAGTGACTGACCCGGGATGGGCTGAATGTGGAATCCCACAGGATGAAGCAAGAAAACTTACAAGTGGAATGGACATTACTAGTTACTGGGGAAGAGTTATAAAACAGGGAAAATCGCAGATTGTAAACCATCCTGAATATGATCTAGATAGCAGAGGAGTTCCAGAAGGCCATCCACAAATCAACTCATTTTTAGGAGTACCACTAAAGCGTGGGACCAGTACCATCGGACTCATTGGATTGGCCAACAAGGAAGGGGGATATGATCATGAAGATCTGGAGCAGGTGGAAACACTTGCTGTGGCCTTTATAGAAGCACTCTATAACAAAAGAGCAGAAAAAAAGATAGAAAAATCCTTAAAAGAGAAAGAAATGCTCCTAAAAGAGATACATCATAGGGTGAAAAATAATTTGTCAGTTATATCCAGCTTACTTAATCTGCAGTCGGATTATATTAAAGACAAGGATGACTTGGAATTGTTCCGTGAAACCCAGACCCGGGCAAAGTCCATGGCTCTGATACATGAAAGATTATATCAGTCTCGAGATCTTAAAAGAATAGATTTTAGTGACTACATTAAAACATTAGCCCATGACTTATACAGGACCTATTCAGTTGATCCTCGACGGATTGAACTTAAAATGGATTTAGAAACTGTTCTATTGGATATAAACACTTCAATCCCACTGGGTCTTATACTGAATGAACTCATATCCAATTCAATGAAATACGCATTCCCTGATGATAAAAAAGGGCAAATCAGTATAAAATTGCAATTAGAAAATGGTGACTACATACTCACGGTGAGTGATAGTGGTGTGGGATTGCCTGATGAACTAGATTTCGAAAAAACAGATTCTCTGGGGCTTCAGTTAGTGAACAGCCTGGTGGGGCAAATTGATGGAACCATAGAACTGGATAGGACTCAGGGCACTAAATTCATAGTGAAATTCCAGGAACAATACTAATAAAATCATAATTTTCTAATGATAATACTATTATTCTTAAAACTAGAAATTCTTAAAACTAAAAACAAATTCTAAAATTAAGTTTGTTGTTTAAGTTGGTTGTCTTTTTAAGTTCAATTATTTCTAAATTAATGAAATGGTGTGGTTTATATGTACAAAATAACAGTAATACCCGGTGATGGTATAGGTCCCGAAGTTATGGAGGCTACCTTAAATATTTTGGAAGATTCTAAATTGAAATTACAATATCAAGAAGCCAGGGCAGGCTATGCTTGTTTTAAGGATGAAGGCACTACCCTCCCTGATGAGACAGTGGAAATGGCTAAAAATTCTGATGCAACTCTCTTCGGAGCAGTTACCTCTGTCCCGGAAAAGAAAGCCACTGGTTCTATATTAGCCCTCAGGAAAAAATTGGGACTATATGCTAATTTAAGGCCAGTAAAATCATATCCTGGGATAGAATCACTTTACAGTGATCTGGACCTATTAATTATTAGGGAGAACAGTGAAGGTCTTTACTCTCAAATCGAAGAATACACTGAAGAAGGGGCCACTGCCCTACGGGTCATCACTCGAAAGGCATCAGAACGTATTTCTCGGGTGGCATTTGAAGAAGCTCTTAAAAGAGGAAGAACGAAGGTAACTGCAGTTCATAAGGCCAACGTGCTTAGAAAAACTGATGGAGTCTTCAGAGAATCCTTTTGGAAAATTGCAGATGAATATAAAGATTCAGAGGGTATTGATGCTGATGAGTTATATGTGGATGCCGCTGCCATGTTCCTAGTCACTGATCCCCACCGGTTCCAGGTAATGGTAACCACCAACCTCTTTGGCGATATCCTATCAGATGAAGGAGCTGGACTGGTAGGAGGTCTGGGAATGGCACCATCAGCTAATATTGGTGATGATAATGGATTATTCGAACCAGTGCATGGTTCAGCCCCGGACATTGCAGGGAAAGGTATAGCCAACCCTGCTGCCATGATACTATCAGCCTGCCTCATGTTCAATTTCCTGGGAGAGCATCAGGAGGCTTATAAATTGGAACAGGCATTGATAAAGGTTCTTGAAGATGGTAAATATCTCACACCCGACCTGGGGGGAGCATCCACTACCCTGGAGATGGCTCGAGCAGTAGGAAAAATTTTCAAAGAAATTTAAGTTAAATTTAAGTAATTCACCAGTGGGGATGAAGTTAAGTGATGTCCTATAAGATGGAATGAAAATAATCATTATTTCCACTAAACCTGGGGGGAATAATAAATCATTAAGAGTCCTAAATGAAAAGAAAGGTCCATGCAGGGCTGTTAAAAGGAGATATAGTAACTTTTATATGTCTCCCTTTATCATAATTCATTAATAAGAAAGGGTCTATTAGAACAGTGTATGGCTGTTTTTAACCTGGTTTTCATTTTAGAAAACTGGTTAACAATATTAATTAGAACTACCCTTTTTCAGCATTTAAAATATTGTTTTAGATGTTCATAACTTTTTTAGAGGTGTAAAGACTATGAAAACCACCATTAGTGTAATAAAGGCAGATGTTGGAAGTGTAGCAGGTCATGGATTAGCTCATCCTGCACTACTTGCAAAGTGTGAAGAAATTCTGGGAAAAGCAAAGGATGAAGAGCTTCTCATTGATTATTATGTAACCAACTGTGGGGATGACACCGAGCTCATCATGACCCACCAGCAGGGTGAAGAAAACGAGGAAATCCACGAACTGGCTTGGAATGCATTCCTCCAAGCAACTGAAGTTGCTAAAGAACTCAAACTTTACGGTGCCGGCCAGGACCTTCTCTCAGACACATTCTCTGGGAACATTAAAGGTATGGGACCTGGATGTGCTGAGATGGAGTTCAAGGAAAGACCCAGTGACCCGGTAGTTGTTTTCTGCTGTGACAAAACTGAACCAGGTGCATTTAACATGCCTCTGTTTAAAATGTTCGCAGACCCCTTCACCACTGCAGGTCTGGTAATCGACCCATCCATGCACAATGGATTCGAATTCGAAGTATTCGATGTCATGGAACACAAAAAAGTCACTCTCACATGTCCTGATGAAATGTACGACCTCCTGGCACTTCTGGGCACCATCAGCCGCTACGTAATAAAACGTATCCGCCGCAGGGATGATAAAGAAATAGCAGCAGCCATCAGCACAGAAAGATTAAACCTAATGGCTGGTAAATACGTTGGAAAAGACGATCCCGTGGCTATTGTACGATCACAATCCGGATTCCCCGCAGCAGGGGAAGTTGTGGAACCATTTGCCTTCCCCCACTTGGTAGGTGGATGGATGAGAGGATCACACAACGGACCACTAATGCCTGTAGCCCAGAAAAACGCTTATCCAGTTCGTTTCGATGGACCTCCACGAGTCATGGCCCTTGGATTCCAGTTAGCTGAAGGAAAATTAGTGGGACCAGCTGACATGTTCGATGACCCTGCATATGACAGATCCAGAGCACTAGCATCTGACATTGCGGAGTACATGAGAAGACACGGCCCATTCGAACCACACAGACTACCAGCTGACGAGATGGAGTACACTACTCTACCTGGTGTAATGGAAAAACTGGGCAACAGATTTGAAGACATTGAATAAATCTCCACAATTAGTAGAGATTTATAAGCAGAGATTTCAATTATTTTGGAGCTTCATATAAAGCCCCAAAATAACCATTACCTTTTTTTTTGGAACTTCAAATCATTTATTAGTGACTATAACTTTTTAAGAGAATAAAAATTCTTTCTAGAGTATTTTCTCATCAAATTTTCTCATCAAAAATAAAAAATTAGACCTGATGAATCATAATTAGAATCATAATCATCTTTAATGTAACCGTCTTTAATAACAATCCATTAAAGATTCCATCTATTTTCATCTATTTCCATCCAAATATAATAAATCATCTCCCAGGTTTTCTAATTGACTTTGCTACTAATAAATCATTCAATTGGTTAATTGTTATTGTTTATTCAACTTTTTTTTATCCAACCTTGAAATATAAGCTGGTATGTCCAGGATGTGTTTGGTTTTATCAATGATTACACCGTCACTGGTAGCTACTATGCCCTCCAGATCCCGGGATAACCTGATGAGTTCCTGGTCCACATGGGCAGATGTTTGTGCATCCCCGGGAACTTGATGGTATTTCAAGATCTCATGGGTAGTTCTGGCCAGCTCCCCACTCAAACTCACCGGACTGTCATAGAAAAAGAGCACCTTGGCTGGTTTGAAAATCTTCAAAAGGGAGATAATAGAATTTAGAGCATCTCTGGTGATCTTATTTTCTTTATATTTTCCAAAAACGGCTTTAATATCCCGGGTAACTCCATCATCACATTTGAACAGAAATTCATCTTCTCCTCTGCAGATGGTTTCTGTGGTGATGAGAACATTGTAACCATCCACCAGGACACATTTATTCTTAATATCGGATAGGAGAACCAGTTTACTTTTTCGACTATCCATTTTTTCCTTTGAAAAAGCAGTGCGGTTTAGATAGTTTCTCTGGGTTTCATCCAGGAGGTAATGATCACCCACAAACTTCAAAGCACTGGTTCTGGGAAAACCACGATCTAATAAGTATTTAAAATCTTTTTTAGCCTCTTTTAGAGCAGGGTCATGAAAATTCATCTGAATCTACTTAATGTATTTATTTTGTTTATCCTTAAATCTTACATTTATCAGTGAATCTTTAAAACTCCATATCATCCAGATTACCAGTCACATATTCCAGTCACATATACCAGATCTATCATCCTGTCCCGTTGTATAGGTGATATTTTTTATCCGAAAATTCCAGATACCACTTATCTAGGCTTATCTAGGCTTATATAGGTTTATCTAGAGGGGAACTTATGTATATGACTGTGAATTGAAAATGAGGCTTTTGTTTTTAAAGAAATTGTAAGTTGCCTGGAACCAACATCCCCTCCTCGGTAAGTATCCAAACCCATAAATGCCCGAGGCATATGCATCACATAAACCGCTTTTTCCACATCTTCTGGTTGTGGGGAGGCTTTCCAGTTCTTATTCCAGGGTGGGAAGTGTTTTTGCATAATTAAACCAGTCTTCAAGGCGTTTCCAACCATGAAGTGAAGATAATAAACCCTATCTGCTGTTTTTGAAATTCACCATAGGGAGCCTCCAGCTGGCATCGGTCCCTAATTCGATGGATAGTCCGGCATGATATCTGTGCCAATAAATTCATATCTTTCTATTCTAAGCTTACTCGTCGATAAATTTTCAGTGTAGTTATATTTTGATGTGATTTTATTGAATAATGGGGTCGAAGCTGGGGTCGAAGCATTTAAAATCAGTATTTTCCATGACAGAGAGCTGGTAGATGTCAGAGGATTGGTAATGGTGGAAATAATCCACCAGAAAATTCAGTATAAAATCAGGCTGCACTATAAAATCAGCTCTATAACCAGATTACAATCTACAGGTAAGGTATATCCACCCATTTACAACAGCATCTACCTCCAATTACTGGGTAAGTTCAAGTAATCGCTGATATTTTCATGGGATTCCATGGAAGCAGTGGTGAATTTATTGTCATGTCTTACAATTTTTTATTTTTCCTAGATATTTTTTATAGAGCATATCTGGTTAGGAAGGTTTATTCATTGATTATAAGGTCATGCTGAAGGCGCACTGCATCCAGAAGGCCGTGTGCATAGGTTATGCACCCGAAAGAAGTTAGATAATCCTTCTGTTCCAAGTAATATCTGGTATCATCCCGGTAATTTTTGGCCAGTTCTACTATTTTTTCTTCTTTACTATGGACTTTTACAGACTCGATTTCTTCCAAATTTTTTCCAAAAAGCTCTAAATCCTTCTCTATTCTTTCTATCGCGTCCATATTACCACAATAATGTTTATTTATGTTTATTTTTTTTAATTTAAGTTTTTCAATTCTTTCCAGGAGTGATAAATCCGTTGCACGACTGTGATGTATCCCAGGATCACTATTAGCAGAATGGCCAGTGACATGAAGAAGTTGGGATTAAAGAAGTATCCCAGAAATGCACCGCCTAATATTATGAAGAGGCGTTCTGCTCGCTCTGCAATTCCCACGTCACATTTTATTCCTTCTACTTCAGCCCGGGCACGAACATAGCTCACACTCATGGAGGCTAAAAGTGCCAGAATTCCCCAGAACCAGTCAACATAGCCTCCGTATATGATTCCAATGATTATGAAGGCGTCTGCAAATCGGTCGGATGTTGAATCAAGGAATCCTCCGAATTTGCTCTTGGTGTTGTTGTTCCGGGCCACAGCCCCGTCAATAACATCGAAAAATCCACTAAGGAGTATGAGAAGGGCACCCGTAAGAAGGTATTTCTGGGAGAATGCGTATGCTGCCAATAAACTCACCAGTAATCCAATGATGGTGAGGATGTTAGGATGCACTCCGATTTTACTGGCCAGGGGAGTGATTAATTTCTGGAATTGGGGCCTTACTTTGTTGAGCATGGTATTAACACCACATTAGGTAATTTAGAAGTTTACATTTGTTTTTATAATATTATCTATAATTTTAATGGAAGGTATTAGGTTAGGGTATTACTATATGGATTACTTTTTTTTGGAGAAAACTTTTATTAAGATAAAACTTTTATTAAGATTTTCCTTAAAATATCCATCCTCACGATTAAGTACAGTAATTTTGGTTTTACTTTCAGGATTCTTATCTAAAATTTTCTCTGCACTTATGGCAGAAATGTGCCTGTATTTATCCTTTTATTTTATCATAGTTTCGCATTTTGGACAAAGTGTTTTCAGACTTGATTCATTTATACATGTTATTTCATATTCTACTTTTTTAAGTAACATCATATGCTATAGTTTAATTTACACCCTATTTTTTAACTTAACATCAGGTTCAATTAACATTATTCTTTTTGGTAATAATATTTTTTTTAAATTTTTAATACAGTAAATCTTTAAATAGGGTCAAAAATCAACCTCTATACAAAAATCAGAGACATTAAAGTGCCAATTGAAGGGTACCATTTAATGGTTTTAGTTGCATTATTCAGTTCAATTGGTGGGAGAGATTTACATCCACTATCAAAAGTACAGGAAATAGTAAAATGAACACGGAATTTCTAAAAGACAAGGAAATAATCGTAGCCTCTAACCGAGGACCAGTAGTATTTAAAAAAGACGCAAAAACTGGAAAAATAGAACTGATAAGGGGTGCCGGAGGAATAGTAGGGTCAATGATACCCTTTCTTGAAAAAACACATGGCACATGGGTATCATCCGCCATTGGAGAATGCGATGATTACATGAACAACAAATACCATGGAAAAGTACCGGTACCATTAGAAAACCCGGAATATTATGTTCAATTCGTCAAAACAGAAGAAGATGTTTATAATAAATTTAATGGAAAATTTGCCAATCCATTATTATGGTTTATTCATCACTCCATGTGGTTTTCACCCTATTCACCCTGTGGGGATGATGAACTACACCAGGCATGGGATTCCTACAGTTATGTGAACTCCAGATTTGCAGAGACCATTGGGAACGATATTTCCATGTCAGATAAAACACCAATTGTAATGTTACAGGATTATCATATTTATTTAACACCCAAAATGATACGGGAGAACCATCCTGACGTTCTCATGAGTCAATTCGTTCACATACCTTTCCCCTCACCAGAAATATTCCAGCAGCTACCCAACTACATGCAAACCGAGATATTAACCAGCATTCTCACTAACAATGTTCTAGGATTTCATATCCCGCGTTATATGAACAATTTCCTGCAAACCATTAAACTGATTTTACCCGAAGCTACAGTGGATGATTTAACAGGAGATATTTTATATAACGGCCACATCTGTCATGTGAGAACCTATCCCATTAGCATTGATAGAGAAACACTCACCAGACACGGTCAAAGCCCCCAAGTCATAGCCAAGAAGGTTGAAGTGGATGAAATGATTGGGGACTGCAAGTTAATCTACCGGACCGACCGTGCAGACCTATCCAAGAATATTATACGGGGATTCCAGGCCTATGACATGTTCCTGGATAAGTATCCTGACTGGAGGGGTAAGGTTAAATTTGTGGCCACCTTAATGCCATCCAGACAGGATATAAAGATTTACAGGGAATACACTGATAATATAAGGGATATAGTGAAAGAAATCAATGAAAAATATGGTACTCCAGATTGGGAGCCAATTAAATACATTTGTAGGGGAGATTACGACTTGGTAGTTGCTCTTTTAAAAAGATACGATGTCTTGATGGTTAACCCCATCCTGGATGGGATGAACATCGTGGCCAAGGAGGGCAGCGTCCTCAATGAGAACAATGGAGTATTAGTCCTTTCCACCGGGGCCGGGTGTTATGAAGAGTTAAAAGATGGTGCAGTATGCATTAATCCCTACGATCTAAGACAAACTGCAGAGGCCATTGACACGGCTCTGTTAATGGATGAAGAATCCAAATCCCAGCTCCTTAGTGAGGCGAGGGCAGCCATCCAGAGAAATGATCTAAGTAAATGGGTGGGTGATCAATTAAATGATATGGAGAGGGTTATCCTGGAAAAACAGAAACTTAAATCAGAAAAGGGTGGAGAAGCTATTCGGATGAATTAAATGTTTCTGTGAGGATGAATAGGGAAAAACATATTCTTTAAATTCACGGTAATAATACATGATTTAAAGCACCTTTTAAAAGATTATCCCAGTAAGATCATTATATTTGTAATTAGGTTATATTTGGATTGGGAGAGACTATTTCAATGTCAATTCAACTCCACGAATCACTGGAAGCTGCCCTGAAGAGGAAGGCCATCCCCTGTGTCACGGCCTACAACCGGATCGATGGTCCGGGATCCAGCCTGGATTTAAACGAATTTCAGCAAACCTTCTGGAAATTACCATACCTAACAGATAGCGATCTTCCCTCCTGGAAAATATCAGAATTACCAGTTAAAGATGATCCTGCCTGCAAATGGACTGAGAAACTTCCCAGAACCGTGGGCATAACCATAAACACCGGGACTAAAATCGAAGCATATCCCTTTGAACCAGACCTTATAGGTGTCAAATCTGTTGATTACGGGACAGAGGTCACTGCCACTCCTGGAGAAGTGATCCCGATTGCTGAAAACTGGTTACTTAAAATTATGGAAATATTCAACCTCAAAGGGGTTATGTTTGTTTTAAAGAATTTAAGGGAAGGTATACACTCTTCAGGATTGGGAGGATCATCAACCGCCACCATTGGAGTTTGCATCCTGGCTAATGAATTAGCAGGGAGGCCATTCACCGGCACCCAACTCATTTCTATGGCAGCACGACTGGAACAGGGATTGGGTTTGAGTATCACCGGAACCCAGGAACAATCCAATGTAATTTTTGGTGGGGTTACAGATTATGTATGGTTCCCATGGGGAATACCAGGCCATCCAGGCACAGGATACGGTGAATCATTAAGATACCAACTCCTAAAACCATCTGAATACAGTCTCTTGGAGGAAAGGATGGCTATTTTTCATTCAGGACATCACCGTGAAAGTGCCAATGTTAACGCAGTATGGATGGCAGCACTTTTAACTGAAAAAGGATATAAACTGCATTCAGAGAAGATGCAGTTAGCCTACACCTATCGTGAGGCATTGAGACTTAAAAAGTGGGATCATGTTTTCAAATCCATAGAAAAATATCGTGATTTACGAATAAAACTGTGTAAAGATTACATGACAAGTTCCTGGGATTTACTGGAACGAGCACACCATTATAATTCTACAATTTTCCCTTTGGGAGCTGGTGGGGGTGGTGGAGTTCTTTTATTCTCCCCAGATCCCCTCAACTTGCAGGAATTGCGAGATGATCTTAAAGGAGATTACCGGGAAATACCATTCAAAATACGATCTAAGGGTCATGAAATCAGTAATGTTAATTTAGATTGACCTAATAATTTCATATGTAATTTCCTAATTTAATCCTCATGATTTAATTGTTATGGATAAATTTTTTCAAATCTCCATTCTATTTACGAGTTTACTATTTTATGAAAGAGTACCAAAAAAACAAATCACAGATGTGGTTTTGTTAAGGTGGATGGCACTGATAAAACAGTTTCCTGGAGAAAATTTACGAGCGAAGGATGGAAACATTTGCCCAGGACCACAACTACCCGATTGAAACTATCAGATTGAAATACATAATGAGGAAATATTCGATGATCTGGGTGGTTCTATAAAAAAAATGTTGTGGCTCTTTGATAATGGTAATCAGGGAGGGGTAGAGTATAGTAACCATAAAATCGTATTAGATCCCTCATATAATGGTTTAGAGTGTAGATGACTCTATCTTGAAATCTCATTTACCAGATCAGTGGATTATAGTTTTAATTTTCTTATTTAATTCAAATTCACAGGAAACATTTTCTTTATCTATTTACAGGGAATATCTTCTTTATCTGAACTCCAGTTTAACACTTGGGGTTTATTCTTCTTTGAAAATAAGGGTGAAAGTTGTGCCATGAGTTCTATCAAGCTCTAATTTCCCATCAATCTGCGCTGTTAAATTGTTAACCAGTTGTAATCCTAATGAGCTGGTATTTTTATAATCTATATCTTCTGGTAATCCAATTCCATCATCACTTACTTTTAAAACAATTTTATCATTTTCACGGTAGAGTTCCACTTTAATAATTCCACTTTCACCAGGAGGGAATGCATATTTCATGCTGTTAGTTACCAGTTCATTTACAATCAGTCCCAGGGGGACTACTATATTAATATCAATCTTAATATCTTCCACATTGAGTTCCAGTTTCACATGTTCTGGATCAGAAACTGTAGTATGATACAGATCGGTGGTTAATGTAGTTATGTAATCACCGAAATCAATGTTTTTAAGGTCTATGGACTGGTAAAGCCTTTCATGAATTAAGGCCATGGATTTCGCTCGATTCTGACTCTCTTTGAAAACATCAAGAGCTTCTTTATCTTCTATATATTGTGATTGGAGGTTCAGTAAGCTATATATAATCATCAAGTTATTTTTAACCCGGTGGTGTATCTCCTTGAGGAGCATATCCTTCTCTTCCAGGGATTTTTTAAGCTCATTCTCCGCATTTTTCAAATCAGTAATATCCCGAATGGCTTCAATTGCACCAACATAATTACCTTTGCTATCCTCAAGGGGTACTGCATTAATCCAAACAGTCCTAGTTTCACCTTTCAACATAACTTCAGTCTCACCAGTCAATACTTTACCCCTTCTTTCAAACTTCCTGTATTCTTTTTTAATTTCATCCTCTGGTGAATTCACCATGTCAATTAACGTGGGTCTACGAACACCGTAAAATGGTAAAGCGTATTCATAGTTACCTCTACCCAGAATTTCTTCGGACCAGACCCAAGTCATTTCTTCAATAGCCCGGTTCCAGAATATAACCCGCCCATTCCTGTCAATGGCAAATGTGGCATCGGGAAGAAAATCAATTATATCTGCTAAACGCTGATCTGCTTCATTTAAAGCTTCTTCAGCCATTTTAAGTTCAGTTATATCCTGATTCACTCCCTTTGTCCCTATTTTTTTACCATTTTCATCGGTTCTGATTTTGATTCGCACGATTATAAATCTCCTTTGACCATCAGGACGAATTATCCAGTGCTGAACTGAGCTGGAGTAATCAGGATCATCAGTTTCTAGGGCTTTGGCAACTTCCACTGCCACGGCATCTTGCTCTTCCGGAGGAATGAAACGAGTTGCATACTCCTCTGAAGACATCTGGTAACCGCCCTCCTCCTCTGCGCAGGTCCCATAGAGGTCATAAAACTGGTCGTTAAAATCAAAAATATCCTTTTCAATATCATATTCCCAGTAAACAAGTTTTGCCAGGTCCATGTTATCTTTAAGCCGATCTTCACTTTCTTGAAGTTTTCTTTCTAATTCTTTTTTAGAAAGAGCCATTTCAATGGTAAATTTCAGCTGGTCTTCATCATAGGGTTTAACCAGATAACCATAGGTCATGTTTCTAGATAGAAGAGGGGTTATTGATTGATCATGGTGATCAGATAAAAAAATAAGGGGTATTTCAAGGTTTTCCATTTCTGAAACCGCCTCAATTCCATCCCCCCCTAGGTACATTAAAATAAGATCCGGTGTTAATTCTCTTATCTTCCCAACGGCTTCTTCTGCACTGACAACATAAACAACTTGGCATTCCAATGATTCCAGCATTAGTTTTATATCCTCAGCGGATTTATCTCCAAAAAGTAATATTGTAACATCTGACATGGCCATTACCATATATTTGTATTCTGTTTGTACTATAATATAATACACTCGATTAATTTCATTTATCAGTCATGGTAAATTATTAATTTATTACATAGTATTAAAGTATTAATTGATTAGAAAAAGGTAAACTGATAAATCATCTGTTATTATCAGTGCTACATGCAGGGGTACCCGAGTGGACAAAGGGGGTGGACTCAAGATCCTCTGGCGTAGGCCTTCAAGGGTTCGAATCCCTTCCCCTGCACTTTTTTCAAAAAAAAGGTTTAACTTCTACCGTAATGGGTTTAGTTTTCTCCAGTAGTTTTAGATAGGATAGTGTCTTAGATTGATGTTAATTTCCCACCCTCTTTTAAGGATATTCTTTTCCCATTCAGCCCCATGGTCTTTTTTTTTAATTTGAGCCATCATAGCATATCGCATATATTTCTATGCATTATTTTTTTGTATACTATACATTATTTCTGATGTTGGCTAGTTGCCCTCTTCATGGGATTATCCAGGGTTTTTGTTGAATATAAAAGAGACCATTCTTTGGAGAGGCCCTTCTTTGGCAATCAAACAACCACCAATCATGCTGAAATGTTCCCTGTCCCTCTGATGCATCTTTATACATATTCTGGTAGATCATCATCCCTGTTTCAAGTAACCGGTTATCACTTGATGAGGTTATGTTACTTTTACCCTGGGTATTCTGGGAGTTTTGTATTAGGGATTCGACTATTTATCATCTGTTCCAACATAAATTGCAAAGAATCCATCAGTATCAGCGTAAACTGGTTTAAAACCTTGCTTTTCAGAGTCTCCCATGGTTTTCTTAAGAAAATCCCTACCCCAGGCAGTTATGGCCTCGGAACATTCTAAGCTATACCATCTGAATGAGCTGTGGTTATAAAGTCCGTAAATAGTGTTGGCTAACCGTTTCAATGCTTCTTGTTGCACGTTCAGAACCTGAATCTGTCTTTTATCTTCTGATTCTTTCATCAGGGATTTAACTCTCATTCTATCCTCCAGAATTTCGCCCATAGCAGATGGAATAAAACCTACCGGTGTTTTTCGAAATCTATGCCCGTATTCTGGTGTTATATGGCAGTTATCTTCACTATCATGGATGAGACTGTCTGGGGAGATGTTCTTGGAAATTATTATACTGGGATACAGGCTTCTAAAATCAAAGTAGACAATATCCTGGTGCAAACCTTTCACCGGTTCTTTAACATAACCTCCTACAACATGTATACCTTCCCGTTGTGATAACTCGGAAGATGAGGCTTTATTAGGCACCAAATTCCCGTATTCAAATGATTTTTTAATTAGGTACCATTCCACATGCCTGCCGGACGCCATCCTGGCTACTTCAAATAAGGGCTGGCCCACAATTCTGGTTAATTCTATACTGAGAGGTAACATCTTCTCTCCTATCTGGGTAACTGACACCGCATCATCCAGGGAATACCTGAAAAGTTTTTCCAGCTTATCCCCACCTTCCTCCCAGTAAATGTGAATATCCTTCTTGGGAATGTCCATTTTTCCCTTTCCAAAAAGTTCCCTGTGAACATGTTCCAGTGTGTGATGGTTCAAGTGAAGATAACGGCGAATGTTGGGGTAAAGGTCAATATGGATCCTGCCCCTGATCATGGCAGAGTTACTTACACCTACACGTGTGAATTTGAGTCTGGAGCCATCCACCCCTAAACGAAGAGGCACACCTAAATGTGAAGCCCTATCCCTGAGGTAAGGAAAGTCAAATCCGTCTGAATTGTATCCTAAAATAAAATCGGGTTTAATAGAATTAACAGTTTCCACAAATTTCTGTAAAAGTTCCCTCTCACCCTTCACAACTTCTACAAAGTCTGGGGATGAATCTTTGGTGGAGAAAACTTTCTGAAATCCTTGGTTACTGGAGAAACTTATCATGATTATGGGATCTCTGTCAGATTGGGGCATTCCATGTGGACTGTAAACTTCAATATCAAAACCTAACAAAGAGAAGGCGGGTAAACTTTCATCCAGCATCAGGGGTGTATTTTCCACTTGAAAGATGCAGGTTGAAGACCTAAACGATAAAACCTTACCCTGCACCTCTACCACATTCATGGGGGATAATCCTTTATCTATGAGGTACCTGCGGTAAAAGGGGATATCATATTCTCTAATATCATTAACTGATGGAAAATTCCTTATTTTCTCCCTTATTTTGGGGATATTTTGGGGATGTTTTAAGGTAATTTTCAGAACCTCTATTAATTCACCTGAATCACTCCTGCAGACTTTTTCCAACCCTATAATTCCTTTAAATTTTAATTCGCTTAACTCACCAATACAGATATCAATATCAGAATTATCAGAGGGAATAACATATAGATACGGTTTGAAGTTCTTATCCAGGGCGATTATATGCCTAGTTTCTCTATTTCTTCTTCTGTCCCATTCTTCATCCGGGTCTTCTCCTAGGAGTTTACCGAATAATCTGATAACTGCTTCACTGTTCTGGGTGATGTAATCAATGTCCAGTAGAACGAATTTCCTGGTTTCAGTAGGGTCAGATATAGCGGGTTCAGATATTCCTCCTCTTAAAACCATTATGAATCACCCTCAAGGTAGGATCCTGGAGTATATAGTCAGATAATTTCAAATCTACTGTTTTTTAACCATTTTCGGACTTTTTTTGCTTTCCTCCCACCACAACTTACTGGCATAATCCACAATTTCCATCAGATGGATGTGCTTTAATCTTGGGGATATCTTAAACACCTTCCGGTCTATCTTGTACCTGTACCGTCCATAAAGAACTGGTTTCCTCTTTTTGTACTTTTCGTCCATCAGGGAAACATAATGGTAATTGAAATCAAGACTCTGTGATGGGTTGAAAATGTTATCAAGTTTCCTATCAATAATTTTTAAGACACCCATTGCTAAATTAAAATCTCCAACATCCATCAAACACCCCTCTTCGCAGTTTTTAGCGTTTATCTGGTAGATGCCTTCTATTAATTCCAGGATTTCATTTTGCCATTTGTGAAAGTCCCTACCCGGAAAAATTAACAGATCTTCTGACCTCTGGAATAGCTGTGGTTTGTAGGCTAAGACTTTCTTCTGATCAACGGTACCATAACTGGACCTCATCTAAACTTCAACCCTTATTCCAAGTTTCCATCCTAAATCTAAAACCAATCAAAACTCAAAGGCTTTGTATGAACTTGAATTAGAGATTCTGAAATCTCCCCATCTAGGTTTATGGTTTCATCACTAAATTCAGCATATAAGTATGAATCAAGGCATGACTGGGATTCTCTGGCACTGAAAAACTGGTTCATTCCTATTTCGATCATATTAACACGTTCTAAGATGGCTAGCCAGTACCCCATGATCTGCCATTCTTCTCTTATTCCAAATTGACAGTCCATTAAAAAACTATAATTGACATGGTCTTTAATGGTCATAAAATTCCTCTTAAACTCTCTTTGGGGATAAATAATAACTTCTTCATATTCACAGAACAATTCTGGATGATACAACATCACTTTCCTACCACTGGGAACACCCTGACTGGCCCTCATCTTGTCACCTCATAATCTTTTTTTGGGGTGAAATACTATGGTGGTAGTAGTGATAGGGATTTAGGTAGAGAGCACAAGAAAAGTAATGCAATATTATTTTACTGAACAACTCAACATATTCCATAAGGTGTTAGAGAACACATTACATAAAGATGGTTTACAAGTTATCAGAGATTTACTTTTTATGAGAAATCTAAAGTCTCAAAAATCTAAAAATCTAAGGTCTAAGAAACCTAAAAAAATTATATGATTATATAAATTCTGATAGGGAGAATAGATGAAGATTATTAAAATAAATGCAGAGATTCCAGAGAAGGAAAAAATAGAAAAAGTCCTGGATGTACTGAGAGTTGGTGGAACAGTTGTTTACCCCACCGACACAGTGTACGGTTTAGGAGCTAACATATTCAGCCACAAGGCAGTTTTAAATGTTTACCAGATGAAAAAAAGGTCACAGGACAAGCCAGTTTCTGTTTGTCTTGCCAGTGTTGAGGATATTTGGAAAATAGCCCTTGTTAATGGAAAGATGAGAGGTTTTATACAGAAGATCCTCCCTGGACCCTACACTCTTATTTTAAACAAGAAGGAACATGTTCCCTTACAGATCACTGGAGGAACAGATAAAGTAGGTATTAGAATACCAGATAATAATATTTGCAGGGAACTATCCAGGGAATTTCCCATCACCACCACCAGTGCTAACCTTTCAGGTAATCCTTCCCCTGTATCAGCCCAGGAAGCACACAGGGAACTTGATGATCATCCGGATATCATCATTGACTCCGGCCCCTCTCCTGGTGGGCTGCCCTCTACTGTGGTGGATCTTACAGCCACCCCCCCACGCATATTAAGGGAAGGAGCAGGCATGGAAAAACTGTTTAGATGTATAAATAAGAACTTATAAATTTAAAAGTAAATAGCATTAATATAAAATCGATATAAAATGAGGATTGCATGTCAAAAATTCTATCTAACATGAAAGAAAAGGGCAAAATACCCACATCTTCCCCTATCGATTCTCTCATTGGCGGTGGGGTTGAAAAAGGTTGCATCACACAATTTTACGGACCTCCAGGATCTGGCAAGACCAACATAGCCCTGAACCTCCTGGTTCAAAATGCAAAGAGTGGTAAAAACGGAATATTCGTGGACACAGAGGGTGGTCTGTCCATAGAACGAGTTAAACAGATATCTGGCACGGATTTCAGCTCCCTAGCATCTAACATAATAGTATTCGAACCATCCACCTTCACAGAACAGGACACAGTCCTCCGCAGAATTGAAAAAATGGTAGAATCAGGAGAACCAGTTGAACTTATCATCCTGGACTCTGCTGTAGCCCTTTACAGGGTTCGTGACGGTGATTCATCCCAGATTAACCTGGAACTGGGAAGACAGATGGGAATACTCACCAGAATTGCTCGAAAACATGACATAGCAGTGGTGATCACCAACCAGGTATACGCCAGTTTTGAAGGTGAAGGGATGGTAGAACCTGTGGGAGGTACTATTTTAAAATACCGCAGCAAAATTATGGTTGAATTGGAGAGAGGAGATGTTAATGGGGAAAGATACGCCATACTTAAAAGACATCGCAGCCGACCTGAAGGGCTGCGCACCCGTTTTAGAATCGTGGATAGTGGTCTCAAGTAGGGTATAGATACTTTTAAATTAGTTGATGATATAACCAATGATATAATAATAAAGTCATAGGATTTAGAATATTAAATAACTCATAAAAATCTTATTCACATTATTCAACAGTATTTAGTCGATTACCATCATAGACATCCTAAAATTTTCTTATGGTACTTCTAAATTACTATTTTACTCTAAAAGATAATGATATTTGAAGTGTGTTGTGAGAGACATGATTTCACCCAAAAAGTACGCTAAAGCAGCCAAGGTACTGCCTAAAGGATTCAAAACAGCCAATGAATTCTTTAACTATGTTTATAATGACCCGGACATGATCTGGATGGGTCAAAACACCAACCATCTCCATGATAAGGACGGGATCATGGAAGCTATGATGGCCAGCATCCGGGACAATGACTACTGCAAATACCCCCCACCAGAAGGCTTCCCACGCCTCAAAGAACTGGTAATGGAAGACTTGGGTTTGGGTAGTGAATATGATATCCTGATAACTGCAGGGGCCACAGAGTCGCTATATCTGTCTGCCAATGACATATTAGAACCAGAAAATAACACCATCACATGCGACCCAGGATACCTGATTATTGACAATTTTGCCAGCAGATTCGGGGACCATGTTAAATCAGTACCCATCTATAACCCAGAATGTGGTTATAAACTCACCCCTGAACTGGTAAGGGAGAATTTGGATAAGAAAACCAAACTGATATCCCTGGTTGATCCACTTAACCCTCTGGGATCATCCTACAACAAGGAGGAGAGAAAGGACTTCAAGGATATTGCTGAAGATCATGATATCTACCTGTTACATGACATCACCTACCGTGATTTTGCACGTGAACATGAACTCATGGCCAAAGTCTGTCCTGAGCACACCGTAACTGTGTACAGCTTCTCCAAGATCTATGGAATGGCTGGTCTGAGAATAGGCGCCATAATCGGGGTACCGGAAATAATCAACAGCATACGCTCCATAGTTATCAACGACCTGGGAACCAACCTGGTAGCTCAGAACGGTGCCATGGCAGCCATAGAATCCAAACCTAAATGGCTAGACCGGGTGAAAGGAATCACCCGCCAGAACCAGGACATCATCAAACAAGCTGTGGACCAAGTGGATGGAGCCCACATCGCAGTATACCCCTCTGATGGAAACATGATGGCCATAGACATGATCGACACAGGAGTCACACCCCGGGAAATGGCTGATTATCTCATAGAGCGTAAGATATTTGCCAGAGAAGGATCTTACACTAGTAAACTGTTTGGACACCGCTACCTCAGGGTGAGCTTCTCCATACCCACCACTCAGGTGGAATTCTTCGCAGAATGTTTCTTGGAAGGGATGGAAGCCCTTAACACTTCTAAATAATTTTTTTTATTCTTTTAATTTATTATTTTAACAAATAGTAATAAAAATAAGTTTTTCCTTCTTTTTATCTAATTATTTTAAAAGAATAGCAATAAAATTAGTTTTTATATTTTTCCCATTCTTAACTAAGTCCATGTGAGTATTTCTTTCTATTTGGCTCTGAATCGTTCATGGGGTCATTCATAGTGTGATCTATGTTGATGTACCATCATGAATTCTTCTGTTATCCTGAATAAACAGAATGAGGTTTAATGGTTTTTTGTTATTTCATTGAGTAGTGAATAAAATTTAAATGATCAGATTGATGATTATGGCTATTAAAAAACATTTACTGAAGTCAGAAACATCCTTAAAAAAATGAAAAGGAGTTACTGACTTAAATAATATTACCCTATCTGGCTTTGGGTTAAAAGTAGAGGCCAATTTAGATAGTGATCTTGATATTCTGATGGAATTTGAGCAAGATGTGGGTATTGGTCTTTTAAAATATGTGGAGATAGAAAACCATTTGAGTTATCTTTTCGGTATTAAAGTGGATCTGGTGGAAAACCCGCATTAGAACCAGAATAGGGAATCAAATATTAAAGAGGTTGTTTATCTATGAAAAGGGAGATTGGGGATTATATTCAGGATACCGTTGATGCTATGTATGAGAATATTGAATTTTGGGAGTTAAGGAATATGAAGACTTCCTTCGTGATGATAAAACGAAATTTGCTGAGGTTAGGGCAGGTTAGGGCTATAAAAATCAGCTGATCAACAACCATAAATGATACTTAATCATCAGTAAGGATGAGAGGAATGTTCCATAAGCTGCTTTCATAAAGCCATTCGCATAGAGGAGAGTTCTATTACTGTCTGTTTTGTCTTTTTGGTCTAACCAGTATTGTAGTATTTCATCGGTGACTTTGGTGGTGACCATGGCAAAGCTTCTAACTCCTTCGTATCCTGCATCTTTGTATAAGCTAGATGTGGGGTTGAGGGGGTCTTCGCCGTAGGTGTGGTAGTATCCTCCGTTGGCGTAGACCATAGTACTTTCCCTTAAGATAGGCACACCAAAATTGAGATCAGTTAAAATATGAGTATTTGGGTCTTCAACCTTAATCTTCACAGAATCACCTGGATACTTGAAGTAAGTAGTTATAGTATCTTTGAAGTACTTGTGGTTTGTAATCATGCTCATTTAATCTCAATTTTATCTATTAGGTTTGGTTTTAGGAAGTTAAAATGGTGACAATCCCAATTAAAAACTGCGAAACTCCAACTAACACAAAGGCCAAGATAAACATGAATAAGAATCCTTTTTTAGTTCTTAATTCAATTGGAACTACTTTGTTTAGTTTGTCTGGGAACAAATAGAGCGTCTGCAATAGTAAACCTAAAAAGATAGAGAAGATAGCCGCCTCTAAAGATGGAGTTCCGTTGGTGAAGTGTAATTGTATTCCTGAAAACCCACGACCAACAGTATATAAACCTACAGCCGATGCAAGAATCCAGTAAGAAATAGGCATAAAACCAAAACCCCTAACCGTTTCAGTAACTTCCTTTTTACCAGAAGAAAGTTCCTTACCGTCCGGTAAAACTACTTTATCAGGTAAAACTGCTTTCCCTGTAGGAATTATTATACTATCATCATTAAATGTTTTAATTCGAATAAACATTCCTAAAATCGGGTAAACTAGTGCAACAGCACCACCTAACCCAAAAAAGAAATTATCAGATGTTAAACCAAGAGATAACATTACAAAAAAGAACATTGGAGAAAATAAAACAAAAATCATAACATATCCTTGATATGAATATGAAAATGTTGATTTAGTAGGCAACATACTGTATTTTTCATCTAGAACTTTCCAATAGTAAGTACCAATATAATTAGCCAATATAGAAGTAAAGTAAAGAGATAAAAAAAAGGGGAAATAATCTAATTTCATTAAAACACCTACAAAAAGGTAGCTTAAAACATAAAAAAATATAAAGAGAAAAATAGAAGAAGATAAGAATTGGATTCTTCGTTCCTGTTCATTTTTAAGCTTTGCTGGTGACTTAAACATTAAACTCAAAATATTTCTAAATTCCATCTTATTCTCCAAATTAAGTTGTTGCAAAGTAATCTGAAAGATTATTATATGTTGCAGAACCGTAATAATCGATTTCGGGACTGTAACTGTTTACAACTACTTGACTTCTATCAGACATGAATTCTGTAAGTGCATTTTTCGCAGCTTTTTTTTCTGTGTCTCCAAATGCTGTTCTTATTACTCTTTTGGTAGTTCCATATTTAACATATTCTACAGTACTCATATAACCTCCAGTGAATGTACCACCACCCCAACGTGGCATATTGGTGATCACATAACTCTCAGATTTTCCTGTAACTGTTGTAACACTCTTTTTAAGCCCAGATTTTGTGATGTAACTAATGCCAAGCCTACCAGCAACACCTCCTTCCCATCCATAGATTGGAATCAGGGAGGGCCCTACATTCAAGCCAAAGTTGATCCATCTTGATTTAGTCCATCCTTCATCCAGATCAGCAGCAAAATTATGATTTAGAAGATAAAAACTCCTATTTCTCCTCTTTAGCAGGCTCAAAATCAGGATTCAGCTCTAAAGCTTTATCAAAACAATTGATAGCTTCCTGCAGATTATTTAACTTCCTGGCGGTTATTCCCTTATAATACCACGCCTTAAAATTCGGCGCTTCAGGTTCTAATGCCTTATCCAGGCATTCTAAAGCTCCATCATACTCTTCAAGTTCTATTAAAGCTGATCCTTTATTTGTCCATGCCACAGTTGAACCTGGAAACACCTCTAGGGCTTTATCATAGTATTTCACTGCTTTTTCATAGTTTCCTCTTTCCTTAAGTGCGTATCCTGTATTATTCAATGCATCAAAATTATCCGGTTCCAATTCCAAAGCCTTTTTAAACTATTCTAAAGCTTCAACATGTCTTTCAAGCGCCCCTAAAACAAACCCTTTAAAAAGCCATACATTGGCAATATCAGGACTTAATGATAAAACCTTTTCAGAACATTCCAAAGCCTCCTCTGCCTGTCAAAATTTATAAACGCACAACCTTTATTAAAAAGAGCATCGACATTTTCTGGATCCATCTCCAAAACCTGGTTAAAATATTTCAAAGCTTCTTCATGATCTCCATTATTTCCAGCATTTTTTCCCTTATCAAGCAAAGATTTCTTTTTTAAACCACTGAATAAACCCATTATAATACACCTCCAAACATTCCATCTTTCAGAATCATAACATTACACTAAAAAAATTGATTTACACCTTCATGAGGTTAAAGCTCTCACAATCCCAATCAAAAACTGCGAAACTCCAAACAACACAAAAGCCATTACAAACATGAATAAAAACCCATTTTTAGTCCTTAATTCAATAGGGACAATTTTATTAAGCTTATCCGGAAACAAGTACACTGTTTGTATGAGTAAACCAATTGCAATCGAAGCAATGATAAATTCCAGAGAAGGAGTACCATTAATAAGATAAGAACTTATACCTGAAAATCCTTTTCCTATGGTGTAAATTCCCAAAGCTTCAGCCATAATCCAGTAAGAAATAGGCATAAAACCAAAACCACCCCCACGTGGAATACTCTCATCACTGAAAGTTTTAATCCTCAAAAACATGCCCACAATAGGGTAAACGACAGCAACAGCAGCACCCAAACCAAAAAACAGATTTCCAGACATTAACCCCAACGTTAACATACCAAAGAAAAATGCAGGTGACGAACAGAGTAAAACAATAACATAACCTTGATAAGAAAGCTGAAACGGAGATCTAACTGGGCGCATCCCATATTTCTTATCAAATTTATCCCAACAATAAAGAACCATTATAACTCCAGGCACAATAAGACACATTGCTGCAAAAAACGGAATAAAATTAAACCCCATTAAAATTCCAACAAAGAGATAACTTACGATAAAACATGAAATTAAACCAAATGGTATTAAAAGTAAAGCTTGAGTTTTTCGTTCAGTTTCATTTAATTCATAAGGTAATTTGAAAAATATTTTAGAAATACTTCTTTGTTTCATTTTGAATCTCCTTTACCCAATGTAAACATTTTCTATTCTGATAAAGGTAAATTTTTAACCTCTGTTGAATTCATGAAATACTTTAAGATAATAGTTACTTCATTAAGCTGTTGCAAGGTACTCTGAAGTACTGTTATATTTTCTATAACCAAAAGCTCCGTCAATATCATCACTATTTCTGTCTATAACATAAGCTTCTCTATTAAGTAGGTAATTTGTAGTTATGCCCTTGGCAGCTTCTTTTTCTGTCCAGCCAAATGTTATTCTAGCTACTCCTTCTGGAGAGCCATGATTAATATAACGTGCACTGGTAATAGATCCCCCTGTAAGAGATCCTTTCGTATAATCAGGCCCCATGCTCTTAATATTTTGAATGACATATCCATCATAGTTTTTAGGAATATTAAAGAGTTCTTTCGAAACTCCTTTAGACGTGAGAGTTTTAACACATAACTTACCGCCAATACTACTTTCCCATCCAATGAAAGGTATAAAAGATGGTCCAACATTCAAAATAAAATTAATCTGATTCGATGGTGAATACATATCTTCATCCATGTCAGCAGCATACCAAGAACTGACTAATCCTGCCCCTATCAATAAACCCCCAATAATCCATCCAGGTGGGCCGCCAATAAGTGCAATAGCTATGCCAACAGAAATTGCTGTACTACCAGCAAATCCAAGTACTTCATCTTGCCACTCATCACTTCCTTGACCATAGTCTGTGGCCACATCTTCTCCTGTTTCAATAGCGCGATTAATAGAGTCTTTGTTGTTGAGTATTGCGTTACCGTATCCATTGGCCCATTCTGTTTGTTGGTCGCCGTAGCATCTGGTGCCGCTGATAGTGTCATTTAAGTCTAGAGTTGTTCCAATGTCCATTACAATGCCTGTTGCAGGGTCAATTATTAATAATCTCTGATTATCACCAACTGCCCTAATAATGGTGTAACCGTTGCTTTCAAATATTTCCAATGGTTCACCATTAAGCATCTTATAACCCAGACCCAGTGTTACACTACCTAAAAGGTTACTGGAGGGGTTGTCTGATGGGAAAAGTGCCTGTCCTACCCAGTATTCTACAAGTGAAAAGGATGATGAACAAGCATAACGGAAAGCTTTCACATTAGCTGGATCACCAACCACATCCATACCCATCCTGTGACTCATTTCCCCAGTTATGTATGTTGCATATGCATCATCACAAACAGAACCACAATCGGAGTGGTACGACTCCAGGTGACATTGTATTTGTTTGCTGCAGCATCAGCCACAATATCATGACACTTAATCACCAGTAAAGATTCCAAGAAGGTCCCATAAGCTGCTTTCATGGGCCTTCAGGGTAAATAAGAGTTCTGTTTGCGTTTGTTCTGTCTTTTTCGTCCAGCCAGTATTGTAACATTTCATCTGTAACCTTAGTTGTAACAATAGCAAAGCTTCTAACACCTTCATATCCAGCGTCTTTGTATAGGGTGGATGTGGGGTTGGTGGGGTCGTCTCCATAGGTATGGTAATATCCCCCATTAGCATAGATCATGGTACTTTCCCTTAATATAGGAGCACCGAAATAAAGATCAGTTAAATTATGAGTATCTGGATCTTCAACAGTGATTTTCACAGAATCCCCCGGATAAGTGATTTAGGTAGTTATAGTATCAGTGAAGTACCTGTAGTTTGCAATCAGACCCATCTCACCATCTGTAAAACCATTACTTTCTTTAATTATGTTTAGTATTCCTATCTCCAGGTCATCACCTGTTAAATTCCATAACTCTGGATTCTGACCAATGATACTTTGCAATGCCATTTTAGACTCAGCTGACTCAGAAAACAATCAGTTTAAAAAGTTTACATTATACCAAACCTTCTCGGAAACCAAATACTTATTGTTAAAATAATTCATGTTTGCAACTGTTTTATTCAAAACCACAACACCATTAACAATTAAATCCACCTCATTCTGGAATGAACCAAAATCATTGCTGGTTGACTTCCAGAACACACTAACCGAGGAGTTTATGAAGTGGTTTTTCTAAGATTGAGATGATAAAATCTCTTCTTTCTCATTTTTAGCAGGTTCAAAGTCAGGATTTAATTTTAAAGCTTTATCAAAACATTCTAAAGCTTCTTCAGGTTTACCAAGGTTTTTAAATACTAATCCTTTCCCGTAATATGATTTAAATTTCTCAGGATGAATTTTTAGATCTTCATTGAAACATTTAAGGGCATTTTCCCAATCACGTATGTATCCATAAATTACACCTTTATTATTCCATGCAGCATCATGTTTTGGATCCAATTCCAAAACATTATCCAGACATTCGAGAGCTTCATCATATTTTTCACATCTCTCCAAAATTTTAGCTTTACTATACCATGCTACTACATAATCAGGATCTATTGATAATGCTTTATCTTTACATTTAATTGCCTCTTCATATTTCCCCATACCCTCAAGAGCATTTCCTCTATTATTCCAAGCAGAGGAGAAATTAGGATTTATGTTTAGGGCTTTATCAAAAGAGCATATGGCTTTTTCGTACTTTTCAAGACCGTTAAAAGCATTTCCCCTGTTGTACCATGCTCTAAAATCTTTAGGATTTATTTTTATTGCTTTATTATAAGATTCCAAAGCCTCAAAATATTTACCAAGCTTACTAAAAGACACTCCTTTATTATACCATATATAAAAATTCTCAGGATCTAACTTTTCAGCTTTATCATAACATGCCAAAGCCTTCAAGTATTCTCCCTGATTTTCAAATTTAACGCCATTTTTAAGGAAGGATTTAATCTTATAACTGTCTAAAAGCCCCATTTAGTTCCTCCAAGTTGTTTCTATCAATGAAATGTAATTTCTGTAGTGATTTTAATTATTCATTCTTAGGCCAAAGTCCTTCAGGCCAAAGTTCATACAAGAACCAGCTTACAACTGCCATATTAATTCCAGAGGTTCCTATAGCAATATCTTTTGCACCCCCCACATAATCACCAGTCTTCAATTTACCATAGCCTTCCCTTATTTTATTTACAAAAAATCCTAAAAATCTTGTCACACGATCATCAGGAGGCACAGCCCCACCAACTTCTGGATCTTCTGAAAGTTTTTTAGCAAGATATTCAGCTTTTTTAAATGCATTGTTTGATTCATCTATAATTTTCTTTGGATCTCTCCCAATATCATTTAAATATTCATAGAGTTCTGTATCATCACTCTCAGCAATTGCCATCAGCAAGTAAGCTGATTTCCAGTATGCTTTTTGTAGTTGTATTAGTGTTGTTGGTGGTTCATCATATAAGAACAGGTTTATTGTACCAAAAGTTAAAGGGAAAGCATTGCCCAATATTTGTCTGGCCTGTTCTGGTGGTAACCAACCATATTGATCACATATATGATTCAGTACTGCAGCGAGGATTAAACCTCCTCCAACCATCCATCCAATTAATGGTACTTCCGATGCTAAAACACCAGCACCGAGAAGACTTCCTTCACCAACAGCAGCCGAACTTGCACCTAAACTAATACCACCAACCATACCCAACCACGGGGGTTGAACACTTAAATTACTACTTTTTAGTTTTTCACCAAGATCATAGGCCCATTCTGTTTGTAGGTTACTGAAACAGTAAGCACCGGAAACTGTTCCGTTATCAATCATCACATCCCACAGAATACCAGTCGTCGGGTCAAAAATTAAGAACATATTCTTTACAGATGATTTGAATACCAAGTAGCCGTTACTCAAGAAAATACTTGGCATCAGACCATTAAAGATCTCTTCTCCAATACCCATAACAATAGATGTGCCATTACCACCAGGGAACAAAGTTTCCATAACGTAGTGTTCCAGGGGGTTGATGGCTGATGAGCAGGCGTAGCGGAAGGCTGTAACGTTCTGTGCAGCCCCGGTTACGTCCATTCCAAAACGATGATCACATTCCAGGGTTATGACAGTCCGGTAGGCATCGTCAAAGACTGAAACCATGATGGGTGTGGTGCGGGTCCAGTTGACGTTGTATTGTGCTGCGGCTTGGTCTGCTATCATGTCGTGGCATTTTATCATCATGAGTGATGTGAGGAAGGTTCCGTAGGCTGCTTTCATGGGGCCATTGGCATATAGGAGGGTTCCATTACTATTGGTTTTGTCTTTTTGGTCTAACCAGTATTGTAGTATTTCATCTGTGACTTTGGTGGTGACTATGGCAAAGCTTCTAACTCCTTCGTATCCTGCATCTTTGTATAAGCTAGATGTGGGGTTGAGGGGGTCTTCGCCGTAGGTGTGGTAGTATCCTCCGTTGGCGTAGACCATAGTACTTTCCCTTAAGA
>JACBOA010000013.1 GCA_013403005.1 Methanobacteriaceae archaeon
TTCCCCGTTACACCTGACGCCTACCAAGCCAGCAACGCCGGGAATGTTGATGCTTTCATAACCAAGATCAACCCCACCGGAACCACACTACAATACAGCACCTACCTCGGAGGAACCAACTACGACTTTGGATATGCTATTGCCGTTGATAATAATGGCAACGCCTACATCACCGGATACACAGAATCCAACGATTTCCCAGTAACACCTGACGCCTACCAAGCCAGCTACGCCGGGAATGTTGATGCTTTCATAACCAAAATCAACCCCACCGGAACCACACTACAATACAGCACCTACCTCGGAGGAACCAGCACCGACTATGGACGAGCTATTGCCATTGATAATAATGGCAACGCCTACATCACCGGAAACACAGAATCCAACAATTTCCCAGTAACACCTGACGCCTACCAAGCCAGCGAAGCCGGGAATGGTGACGGTTTTGTTGCGAAATTTGGTTCTACTATTAAAACTGTAACTCAAAGTTTTAGTAAAACTGGTTTTGCTGGTAAAAATGTGGAGTTAACCGCGCAAGTGGAAGACGATAATGGCAACCCAATCAATGAAGGACAAGTACAGTTCAGTGTAAATGGAAACATAGTGGGAACCGCAAATGTGGTAAACGGACAGGCCACCTACACCTACCAGATACCCGGAACTTGGAAGGCTGGAACTTACCCCATATTAGCAGAATACCTAGGAACAGGAAACTATCAAGCAAGTTCAGCAACGGCTACTTTGACTGTGAATCCTACATCAAGTCTTTATCTGACCATCACATCCGATAAAAACAATCCAATAGCAGGTGACACTGTAACCTACACCATCAAAGTGGGTAACCGTGGACCAGACACGGCCAGTGATGTGGTTATGACCTACCAAATACCCCCGGGATTGGAATTTGCCAGTGCAAGTGTAGATAAAGGAACCTGGACCTACCAACAAGCAACACGAACACTCACCTGGAATATAAATGATGTACCCGTTGGTGACCCCTACCTATGGCTAGACCTAAAATATCTAAAACCCGGAACCTACCAGATTAATCCACGTCTATCCACCACAACCTATGACCCCACAATAGATGAGAACACAGAGAGCATAACAGTGAATGCCGCTGAAAAAATCGGCCCCAGAAGTGAACCAGTTAATGGTAAAACCGTGCCTATGCAAAAAACCGGAACACCACTAACAATTCTAGTATTAGCAGTGTTAATGGTGTTAGGCGGAATTGTCAGCACAAAAAAATAAATTCCCCCCCTTCTTTTTTTCTTTTTCGCTCTTACCCTTATTTTAGTGTAAAATTGTAAGTAATATAAAAACTAGAATATTATGTATGACAAGTGATGCAGTATTGGAATTGTTTATTCCAGATGAGGAAAAAGCTTTAGATGTTTTTAGACACATAAGATGGGCTGAAGGAGTTTATTGTCCCGAATGCAAATCTAATGAGATATATAAAAGAGGATATGTTATTAACAAAAAAGTTAGGCGATATTTCATGTAATAAATGTGGTTTGAATTTCACTGATTTTACTGGAACTATTTTTCGCCAATAAACACCTCCCCTTAGGTGAAATGCTTTATATAATATTGAACCAAGATAAAAAAAGCGTTAATCGATTATCAGAAGAATTAGGCCATAAATGGGAAAGTGTAAACAGAATATCTAAGGAATTTAAAGAATGTTTAGAAAATAATACAGAAGATCCTGTATTAGCAGGAGAAATTGAAATTGATGAAAAAAATTGAAATCAATGAAAATGTACCAATCCGCAGGCATTAAAGGCTTAAAAAAAACTTCCAAGAAAAAGGAGGCCTATAATTAAGAGGCAGATGGAAATATGTGACATAAGACAAACCACCAATAATCAGTTGGTTGAGGAACCAGAAACACCATTCTTAACTGTTTAAAAAAACTTATCCCAAAGATTTAGATACTCACAATAATAGAAACTCATTACAAAGGACCCATAATAGCTTTCACTGATGATTATACATTTTTATACATAATTTAGAAGAACAAGCAGATGTTAAAGAACATCATGTAATTAACCACTCCCCAAAAGAGTATGCAAACATATGAAAAACACGTCTACACATCTGATAACAGACATTCATCACATAAGACAATATTTAAGAATTTTTAGAGGAGTTTCAAAGAATATATCTCCATATGTACGTCAAATTCTTCCAATTTACATTCATCCATGGAGTTAATTAGATGGACGAATCACTACAAATAATTTGTACCTGCACTAAAAAAAGTATGGGTGGGAAAATCTAAAAAAAATACACTAGTTTATATAAGTGATCATAAATAACTCATAAAGATACTTTTAACCTAATCATGTATAATAGGTTTTTCAAAGGATTAGAGGGATCATATATGAGAAATATCATAGTGGAAGAGCTTATTCAGAAGCCCATTGAAGAGCAAGAGATAGAAATCGTGGAAAGGAAGGGTATCGGACACCCGGACAGTATCAGTGATGGAATAGCAGAATCAGTTAGCCGTGGCCTGTGCAATGCTTATCTTGATTATTTTGGTGGTGTACTTCACCATAACACCGATGAGGTGCAGATAACAGCTGGCGAATCCTCACCAGAATTTGGTGGAGGAGATATAATCAAACCCATGGACATCCTACTCACTGGAAGAGGAGTTCCTGAATACGAGGGCAAAAAAATCGGTGTGGACCGAATAGCCATCGGAGCGGCTAAAGAATACCTTAAAGAAGCGCTTATCAATCTGGACGTGGAAACCTGCACCGTGGTGGAGTGCAAGATCGGTCATGGTTCCGGAGACCTGGTGGATGTTTTTGGAAGGAAGGGAATGCCCTCCTCGAATGACACTTCCTTTGGAGTTGGATTTGCACCGTTTTCCGAAACTGAGAGTATGGTAATGGCCATTGAAGAACTCTTAAACTCCAAATCATTCAAAAAGAAATATCCTCAGGTGGGTGAAGACATCAAAGTAATGGGGCTGCGTGATCATGATAAGATCACCCTTACCGTGGCAGTGGCTATGATTTCCAAATACGTTGATGGCCCTGCAAGTTACATGGAAACCAAGGAAGCCTTAAAAGAGATTGTAACCAACCTGGCCCTGGAACACACCTCCCGAGATGTGGAAACTTTCATCAACACTGCTGATGATCCTACCTCAAAAACCGAGGAAGGTTACTACCTCACAGTTACTGGTACCTCTGCAGAAATGGGAGACGACGGATCCGTGGGTCGTGGGAACCGGGCTAACGGACTCATAACTCCTAACCGTCCCATGTCCATGGAAGCCACCTCTGGTAAAAACCCCATCAACCACGTGGGCAAAATATACAACCTCTTATCCACTCAGATGGCCAATGACATCATAAAAGAGGTGGAAGGAGTTAACCAGGCGCACTTAATGATTTTAAGTCAGATAGGCTCTCCTATAGACCAGCCCAGGGCCGCCAGTGCACAGCTCATCCTGGAGAAAGGTTATGAAATGGATCAGGTGAGAAGCGAAGTTCAGGGAGTTATGGACACCTGGCTGGCTGACATCAATCAGATAACTGAAATGTTAATTAAAGGTAAGCTTAGGACCTTCTAAGCTCCTTAATTTCTTTATTATTCTTTATTTTTCTTGTATATTTCTTAAATACCTTTTAATAATTTTTAATTATTTTCCTGGCTTTTTATACTGCCTTTTTATGTTATCATCACCAGAAGGACTCCTTCACCCGGTGAGATCAATGGTATAAAAGGATATAAAAGGCCTAGGAACAAAGTTTCTTATGAGTTGATCATCAAATATTTCACTAAAATATTGATCTTCAAGTTTATCAATGATATTTTACAAGGAGAATGGCAGATGGCAATCAAGGAAGCCCCCCGATCATACCAGTCCAAGGTCATAGAAGAGAAAGTGCAGAAATTCTGGGAAGAAAACCAGACCTATGAAAAAACACGTGATTTGAGAAAAAATCAGCCTAATTTCTCATTTTTAGACGGGCCACCCTACTGCAGTGGCCGGATTCATCTGGGAACCGCCTGGAACAAGATCATCAAGGACTCGTTTTTGCGTTTTAAATCCATGTCCGGATTCAATGTCCGTAGACAGGCTGGATGGGATACCCACGGACTGCCCATTGAACACAAGGTAGAAGGACTGCTGGGACTTAAAAGTAAGAAGGAAATAGAAACCAGAATCGGTATTGAAAACTTCGTGAACAAGTGTAAGGAGTTTGCAGTGGAAAATCAGGCCCTTATGACCCAGCAATTCCAGCTTTTAGGGGTTTGGATGGACTGGGATAAGCCTTACGTGACTTTTGACACCCAGTACATGGAGAGCTGCTGGTGGACCCTGAAAAGAGCCCATGAAAAGGAACTCCTGATTAAGGACCAGAGGGTTATTACCTGGTGTCCCCGCTGTGAAACAGCCCTGGCACTGGCAGAAATAGATTATGAGAACAAGGAAGATCCTTCCATATACGTTAAGTTTCCACTTAAGGGAAGGGAAAAGGAGTTCATTCTGGTTTGGACCACCACTCCCTGGACCCTGCCCGCCAATCTGGCAGTGTGCGTGCATCCTGATTATGATTACGCTTACATCAAAGTTGAAGATCCTGAAACCAAAAAGACAGAGATCTATGTGATGGCCGAAGCCCTGGTGGAGGCCACCTTCCCTGAACAGGATTATGAAATAATCAAAACCGTTAAAGGAAGTGAACTGGAGGGAACTGAATATCAACACCCCCTACCCGGAGAAATCCCATTCCATAAGGATTTCCAGCACCTTATACTGCCTGGCGATCATGTAACCCTAACTGAGGGTACTGGTTGCGTGCACACCGCCCCAGGACACGGTCCGGATGACTTTGAAATAGGTAAAAAATACGGTTTGCCCATATTCTGTCCCGTGGATGAGGCCGGACTTTTCACAGCTGAAGCAGGGAAATATGAGGGTCAGTTTGTTAAAGATGCCGATCCCCACATCATCGCTGATCTGGACTCTCATCACCTCTTATTTAAAGAAGGAATCATTGACCACCGTTATGGGTTCTGCTGGAGGTGTAAAACACCCATCATCTACCTGGCCACAGAACAGTGGTTTTTGAAAGTCACAGCCATCAAAGATAAAATGCTCAGTGAACTGGATAAAGTAGAATGGGTGCCCTCCTGGGCCGGGGAGAGCAGGTTCCGTAACTGGGTGGAAAATGCCAGGGACTGGACCATCTCCCGACAAAGATACTGGGGAATACCCATACCCATCTGGCTCTGTCAGGACTGTGGAAAAATGGAAGTAGTGGGATCCATAAGAGAGCTGCAGGAGAAAATAGTGGAAGGAAAACTGGAAGGAGATTTCATCCACCGACCACACGTGGATGAGATTAAACTGGGCTGCTCCTGCGGGGGGAAGATGAAGCGCACCCCTGACGTGTTGGATGTGTGGATCGACTCGGGAGTGGCAGGATGGGCTGCCCTGCATTATCCCCAGGAAAAAGAGATGTTCCAGGAATGGTATCCCTACCAGTTCATAACCGAGGGACATGACCAGACCCGTGGATGGTTCTATTCCCAGATGGGCTGTGGAGTCATAGCCCTGGACAGTGTACCCTACCAGAAGGTTCTGATGCATGGTTTCACCCTGGATGAGGATGGTAAAAAGATGAGTAAATCCCTGGGTAATGTGGTGGAACCAGATGAGGTAGTGGAAAAATATGGTGCCGATGTCCTCCGCTTCTACCTCTTATGGGGTAACAAACCATGGGATGACCTGAAATTCAACTGGGAGGAAGTGGGCACAGTTAACAAGATGTTCAACATCCTCTGGAATGTTTACGTCTTCAGCACCACCTACATGGCACTGGACGAATTCAATCCTACCATTCACTCTCCCCAAGACCTTAAATTCCGTGATGAAGACCGCTGGATAACCTCCCGGGTGAACTCCGTGGCCCTTGAGGTTACCAGTGCTCTGGATTCCCTGCATCTGCACAAGGCCACCCGCAGCTTAAACCATTTCATACTGGAGGATCTGAGCCGCTGGTACGTGCGCCTTATCCGGGGACGTACCTGGGTGGAAAAAGAAGATCCTGATAAGTTAGGAGCCTACTACACCCTTTACCATGTTCTGAAGAAATTAATAACCACTCTAGCACCTATATCCCCCCATATTACCGAGGAAATCTATCAGAATCTGGTGCGTGGTGGGGAAGAGAGTGCTCCGGAGAGTGTGCACATGCTGGACTGGGAGGTGGATGAAGAGGCCATTAACGAAGAATTAGAGAAAAACATGGAAATTGTGCGAGAAATCATCGAGGCATGTGCCCGTGCACGTGATGTGGCCCGTTACAAACTCCGCTGGCCAGTGAGGGAGATGGTGATTGTTACTGAGGATCCTGAGGTAAGGGGCTCAGTTGAAGCCCTCAAAGAGGTGCTCCTGGAGCAGGCCAACACCAAGGATGTGCGTTGTAGTGAGGAATTTGAAGGTCTTAAAATCCTGGCCACACCCAACATGAAAACACTGGGCCCTAAACTACGTGGAGATGTTCCCCAAGTAGCAGCGCACTTGGCAGAAAGTGACGGTGCAGCAATTCTTTCTACCCTGGAAAGTGAAGGAAAATATGAGATTGAACTGGAGGATAAGACCATCACCTTGGAAGAGGGTGATGTGCTGTTTGAAACTGAACTTCCTGATAACGTGGTCAGTTCTGAATTTGAGGGTGGAAGTGTTTTTGTGGACACCGAAGTCACTCCCGAGATATTATCTGAGGCCATGTCCCGGGAACTTATAAGAAGGATTCAGGATATGCGAAAAGACCTGGACCTGGATGTGGAGGCCACTATTAAGGTTAGCGTGGACTGCAGCCCTGATTTCCAGGAGCTGGTTGAGCCCCATGTGGATTTCATTTCTCATGAAGTACGAGCCGAAGAACTTGAATTTGGCACTGGTGAAGGATATCACAATAAAAAATGGAATATTGAGGATTTTGAATTATCCATAAGTTTCAAGAAATAACTTCAAGCAGGTAAAAAAACTGTAAAATTTTGAAAATTTCTCTATGCAGGCGAATAACATATGATCCTTGATGATTAACTCAAGTGAGGGTGAATGAGATGACTTTAACCGATGCTGAACTGGAATATATCAAAAATGAACTGGGACGGGACCCTAACCCCCTGGAAGAAGGTATGCTGGATATAATGTTCTCAGAACACTGCTCCTACAAGAGCAGCCGACCCATCCTGAAACTCTTCCCCACCGAGGGAGAGAAAGTCATACTGGGACCAGGGGATGATGCTGGTATCGTGGAACTTACCGATGAACTGGCCCTGGTCATGGGTATGGAAAGCCACAACCATCCCTCGGCAGTGGAACCCTATGGAGGTGCCGGTACTGGTATTGGTGGAATAATCAGGGACATCATATCCATGGGAGCCACACCAGTTGCCCTTCTGGACTCCCTGCGCTTCGGACCCATGGAAGACCAGCGCTCACGTTACATCTTTGAATACGTGGTTAAAGGAATCTCAGACTATGGGAACCGGGTGGGAATCCCCACAGTAGGTGGGGAAGTGGAATTTGAGGATAACTTCAAATTCAATCCCCTGGTGAATGTAGTCTGCGCAGGAATTGTGCGTAAGGATGAAATTGTACGAGGCATCGCCCCTAATGTGGGAGATGTATTCGTATTGATGGGTGGCCGTACTGGAAGAGATGGTATACACGGTGTCACCTTCGCTTCAGAAGAACTCACCTCATCCTCAGAACTGGAAAGCCGACCTGCAGTTCAGGTGGGTGACCCATTCACTAAAAAACAGGTAATGGAAGCCACCTTCGAGGCCCTGGAGAAGGTTGAGGTGCAGGGATTGAAGGATCTGGGTGGTGGGGGTCTTACCTGCTGTATATCTGAAATGGCTGATAAAAGTGGTAACGGTGCTCTCTTGGAGTTGACCAAAGTCCCCCTGAGGGAGGAAGGAATGACTCCCTATGAGATAATGTTATCTGAGTCACAGGAAAGGATGGTGTTCGTGGTGAACCGCCAAGATGTGGATAGCTTGCTGGAAATATTCGACAAGTATGAACTTCCCTATGCAGTGATTGGCCAGGTCACTGACACCCAGCGCATGGTGGTCACCAGGGAAGGAGAAGTGATAGCAGACATACCCACCCAGCTTTTAGCAGATCCTCCCATTGTGGAACGCGAAGCAAAAAAACCAGAACCCGATGAAAAATATTCGAAAGTGGAGGAGGGGCCAGTTGATGAAGCCCTTTTGGAGTTGCTTTCCAGTCAGAATATTGCCAGTAAAAAATGGGTTTACCGACAGTACGATCATGAGGTGCAGATACGCACTGTGGTCAAACCAGGAGACGATGCCGCAGTCTTAAGGGTGGATGATGAGAAAGCCTTCACCCTTACCAGTGACTGTAACAGCATACACTGCTACCTGGATCCCTATCACGGAGGAGCCGGGGCGGTGGCTGAGGCCATACGCAACGTGGTGGCCATGGGATCAGAACCCCTGTGTATGGTGGACTGTCTTAACTTTGGCAACCCTGAGAAGCCGGAAGTGTTCTGGCAGTTTTCAGAATGCGTGCAGGGCATGTCAGACATTGCCCAAAGGTTCAATTTACCAGTAATCAGCGGGAATGTCAGCTTCTACAATGAAACCGAGGGAGTGACTGTTAATCCATCACCAGTGGTAAGCGTGGCTGGAATCATGGATCTAAAAGACATAAGAACCATGGAATTCAAGAATAAGGGTGATAAGATCATGGTCATAGGAAGGACCAATCCAGAGATGGATGGATCCGAGTATCATAAGACCATTCACGGCTTAGTTCAGGGAGAAGCCCCCCGTGTAAATATTGAAGATGAATTCGCATCTGCCCAGGCTGTGCTGGGAATAATTAAAAAAGATGATGCTGGAAAGGTAACCGCAGCCCATGATCTTTCCGCTGGAGGATTGGGAGTTGCCCTGGCTGAAATGGCCATCAAGGGAAAAATTGGTGCCACTGTGAATCTCTCCAGTGTTCCTGGAGCGGAAGGTCTTTCACCATCAGAAACACTCTTTTCCGAATCACATGCCCGTTACCTGGTCACGGTTACTGAAGAAGCTTCAGAAAATATTCTTTCTACCCTGAAGGATATGAATGTTCCTTCAGCAATTATTGGCACTGTTGGAGGAGATTCTCTTAAAATAACCTCTGGTGAAGGTGTGACTGAAATTAGTGTATCCGAGCTTGACCATGCCTATCACGGAGTTATAGAAAAATTCATGGCCTGATCTTATGAAAAAAGAACTTTGGAGGCAGCTGATTCACGCATCAGGTGTCTTCATCGTTGTTTTAAGTTACTTTTTACCCCCCAACTTATTAATTATTCTGTGCATGGCCATACTGGTTTTTGTAGAAATAGTATTTCGACTGGATCATAACCACCACATACCCTTTTTTTCCACTATTTTAAGAGTTGCTAAACGCAAACATGATGAGAGAGGATTTGTCTATTTCTTCATTGGTATTATCATAACTTTGTACTTTTTCCAGTTTAACATGGCTATTGCCAATGCTGCCATTCTCATTCTATTGTTTGGGGATTCAGCATCCACCCTTATTGGTAAGAGGTTTGGAAAAATCAGGTTACCCTTCCAGCCCCATAAAACTCTGGAAGGAAGTCTGGCCTTTCTGGTGGTGGGATTTCTGGTATCCCTCACCCAGCTACCCCTGATCCCAGCATTTCTAGGTTCTCTTGCCGGAGCCTTAACTGAAGCCTACAGTCCAGTTGATGATAACGTGCCCATACCCCTGGTGTCAGCACTGGCCATGAGTTCAGTAGTTTATTTCATGATTTAAACCATAACCGAAGCCTTAAATTCTCAAAAATATTCCTATTCAGCAACTACTAGAAAAAATTCAGAAAAAATAAATCTATAACCTAATAGCCCTCTCATGTTTAAAAGATCTCACCGTGCCTACAAAAATAAACAACGAAACCACCAATGTAGGCAAAAGGTAAAGCATGATTTCAGGTTTAATTGTAGGGGATGAGGCCAGTCTCACCATTAAAACTGTGGGAATAAAGTTAAAAACTCCCTGAAAGATATCCGATTTGATGAAAAGGGGAATGAACAGGATAAATGTGGCAAAAACCAGGACCAGGGTTATAGCAGAGTTGGCCTCCTTGGTACTGTCCACCAGCATGGATATGAGTATCCCCACCCCTATAAATGCCAATCCCAAGAAAAACAACACTAAAACCATGAGTCCTGGATTGTATATAGGTACTCGAAGCAGGTCAAGCAAGAGGATCCAGGCAATGCTCTGTAATAGGGAAAACAAGAGTATGGGGATTATTTTACCCAGTATAACCATGTAGCTGGAGAGGGGTGTCATTAAAAGTACTTCAAAGGTTTTTCTCTCTTTTTCCCCCACCACACTATCAGTTACAATGTTACTGGCCAGGAAGAATGGCAATAGGAGTATAAATGGTACTATGAACCCATATATTAATTCCACAAAGTAAGGGCTGTCCAGAGCTAATTTAACCTCTTTGTTCTGATTGAGTTTTATTTCCTGGAAGTTTACTGGATTCTGAATGGCTTTTACCTGGCTTTCATTGAGACCTGCATTTTGTAGGGTTCTTTCCGTGTTGAACTTGTCAACGGCGTTATTGATTTTAGTAGAGGCCACTGGATAGAATACATTGGAAGTGTCCACCTGGACAGATACTTCCCCTGAACTGGAAATATCAACTATGGCCACTAATTTTTTACCCAACTGAGGTTTAGCTTCGGCTGTACTGTTATAATAGTTTAGAGTTAGTTTCTGTTCTTTCAAATATTTAGCCAGGCTGGAATCGTTCAAATCCTTACTTAATCCTATATTAAGGGTGGAGGTTGCCCCCAGCTGATCCAGAAGGGCGGGGTCACTGGCAATAGAGGCTACAGCCACCAAACCCACTGCCCCTATGATTATGAATACCTGAACCAGAACAACCAGTACATATATCCTGTTTTGGAGAATGTCTCGGGCTTCCTTCTTTGCCAGGGCCATTATTTTTCGGGTGGTGCTTGAGATCATGGTTTATTCTAATTTTTTCTTTTTATCCGTCTAATATCTTCCCATCTCTCATTTTAACAGTTTTTTGAGCGTATTCTGCTGCCAGTGGGTCGTGGGTGACAATGATGATGCTCCTACCCTCCTGGTTAAGGTCGGTTAACAGTTCCATTATCAGGTGACTGTTAGCAGTGTCCAGTTCACCGGTGGGTTCATCTGCCAGTATTAAAAGGGGATCATTGGCCAGAGCCCGGGCTATGGCCACTCTCTGTTCCTCTCCACCAGATAGTTGTGTGGGTAGGCGGTCATATTTGCCTTCTAAGCCTACCCGGCCCAGTATTTCCCGGGCCTTTTCCGGGTCTGGTTTCAGCATGGGAAGCATGACATTTTCTAAGGCTGTTAACTGGGATAGGAGGTTGAAACGCTGGAAGACAAATCCGATTTTGTTTCTCCTTAATTTAGCCTGTTTTTTTGCAGATAATTTTTTAACATTTTTTCCATTGAAAATGACCTCTCCCTGGGTTGGCAGGTCAAGTATTCCAGCCAGGTGGAGCAGTGTTGATTTACCAGAACCTGATGGTCCCATAACTGCCAGGAATGATTTTTCACCCAGTTTCAAGTTAACCCCTTGAAGGGCGTTTATTTCCTGGCTACCCATCCTATAAGTTTTCCAAGCTTCATTAATTTCAAGAATATCAGTCATAGCGAAGCGCCTCCACCACATTTAGTCTGGATGCTCTCCATGCAGGGTAAAGGCCTGCTAAAATACTTAAAACTGTGGCTCCACCCACCACTGCTAAAATTAACCAGGGTGGAAGCATGTAAAGTAGTGTTACGTCTTCCATTCCCAGTTGAGGTCCTAAAAAGATTATGGCCAGTTGCATGAGCACTGCCGCGAGAACCAAGCCTATCAGAGCCCCTATGAAACCTAAAAGTCCGGCTTCCATGAGGATGCTTCGCAGTACTTCGCCGTTGGTGAATCCTATGGCTTTTAGAACACCTATTTCTCGGGTTCTCTCGGTAACATTCACCAGCATTATATTCACAATGCTTATAACCCCTACGATTAGGCCTATGCTGGCTATAGCCCCTATGAAGAGCATTATTCCATTCATCATATCATCGATTTGTTTGGTGAAATCAGACTGAGTCATGGCCATGGTCCCGGGAATCTGACTTTCTATATCCTTTTTAGCAGTTTCTGGATCTCCTCTGGCACTGGCAGTTACACTGGTGACTTTATTCTCATTTAAAGGCAGGGCTTTATCAACATCTAAAAAGACAATTCCCATTCCCATTCCAGTGCTCTGCTGTGTGATTCCAGTTACGGTGAATTGTTCATCTTTAATGGTGATTTTACTTCCGATTTTATAATCAAATTTATCAACCAGGGATTGGTCAATAACCACCCCTGTTGACCCGTTTATTTTTACCTGATCCCAGTTGGATATTCCAATAACATAGAGGGGGGTTCTATTAAGGTCTGTGGTGAACTGGGTTTCTTCTTTGATATTATACAATATGGACATGTTTTTTATTCGGGATACTGTTTCCTGGTTAAGATATGCATCTCCACGGGATCCCATGAAAGCACCGCCAGAACTGTTATAGATGGACACATCACCCATCATGGTTTCTGTCTGGTCCTTCAGGTAGGATTTCATACCGGTGCCTGCGCCCATGAGAAGTACCAGGGTGGCCACTCCAATGATTATGCCCAGCATAGTCAGGGCGCTTCTGAGCTTTCTTCTTTTAAGATTTTTAAATGACAGTCTGTAAATGCTCATTTCTTAATTCTCCCCAAATATTCCACTAATTAATTTTTTTTATCTTTTCTTTATCCCTACTAGTTGTAGTGTGAGTTTTACTGGGCCGGGGCGTGGGCCGAATACCACATCATCCCTTTTAAAAAGCCAGGTGGCAATCCAGAAAGATAATGCACTTAAGATGATTACAAAGGTTACTGACATTAGAATTTCGGGTAGGGTGATGGTTTCACCGGAAAATAGTCTCATCACCGTGGTCATAGGGGAAATATTAGCCGAGTAACTTTTTCTGGATACATATGCCAGGGCGGGGACTATTAAAAATCCCACAACTATGATGTAGGCGAAGCTGATTCCTATACCTGCTTCTTTGTAATTTTTGGCATAGGCTGCGATGATGGATGTTAATCCTACTATGGGTATGGCAGTGAGCACCACCAGAAGATAAACCAGAACTACATTTTGTATGGTAAATCCTGCACCAACCAGTACAATCATCCACATAGCCACTTGCAGGGCACATATTCCTACCACGGCTAATCCTTTGCCCAGTAAGATTTCACCCTGGGAAATGGGCATGGCTATGAGTATCTCCCCAGTTTTTCGCTCTTTTTCCCCCACCACACTGTCAATTATTATATTTCCAAACAGGAAAAGGGGTAAAAATAACAGTACAGCCAGCATCACCTTTCTGATAAGCTGCAGGGGCAGAGGTTCCCCTGTTTTTTCTTCCTTTATCCCGGTTTGGGTGCTGGTGTTTTGAGAGTTAATAGATTGAAGGTAGTTCTTGGTTAATGCTGTGGAAACGGTTTTAGTGGTGGAGTTGACTTCATCCCTAATGACACTTTTACGGGGATCGGAGTAATCAAGGTATAAAACCGTGTCCACTACTTCCCCCTTCTGTATGCGCTGCAGTGAATCAGGAGAAACTGAATATAATCCACTGGTTTCGCCTTTTTCAATGCGTAAAAGTGAATTGTTACCATTTGTACTGTAAATATCTATTATTTCAGGATTCAGGGTCTTTTTAAACAGGCCTCCGGGGTCGTTAACATCCAGGGTGGCAAAATCAGTGAGAGAGGGGGTTAAGGATAATCCTTTATCTGATTCTATGTTTGCTGCAAAGGAATTGAACATTATAATTAACATGAAAAGTACGGATAACTGCATGCAAAATATTAGAAGGAATTTCCTACTCTTTAGAGTGTTTTTAAACTCCCAACGGGTTATTATACTGAAATTCAGGTTAAGTTTCATATTATTCTACCATTTAGATGAGATTTTGATTGATTTTTTACTATCCTCATTCCATGGTTTGGATGAAAACATCGTCCAGTGTGGGTTCTTTAGTGTTCACAGAAAATGCCTGCTCACCAAATATGTCTATGATGTTTGATATGTCATTTCTGGAGCGTAGGGAAATGAAAAACTGGTTACCTTCAATGTTTACACTCCTTACTGATTTAAAATTCCTTATTCTGTGTTCATCTATCTTATCCGGTTCATGTACTTTTATTTGTAGGATTAGATCACCATGAACCTTTTTCTTTAATGTTTCTGGTGTTCCCATGTCCCTGATTCTTCCCTGGTTAAGGATGGCCACCCTGTCACATAGGAGATCGGCTTCGTCCATGTAATGGGTGCATAGAATAACGGTTTTATCCCCTTTTAGTTCCTTGATGAAGTTTCGAATGGCTCGTGATGTGGCTGGATCCAGACCCATGGTTGGTTCATCCAGTATTATAACCTCTGGATCATGGATGAGTGCCCGGGCAATGCCTATTCTCTGCCTTAAACCCTTGGAAAAAGTGTTGATTGCATCATCAGCTCGCTTACTCATTCCCACCAGTTCCAGTAGTTCATCTATCCTGTTATTAATCCGATTTTTAGGAACACCATACAGTTCACCGAAGTATTTTAGAAGTTCCCTTGCCTTGAAACGCTCGTAAAGGTTGGGTTCCTCTGGCAAGTAACCGATCATGGATTTTATCTTGATCTGGTCATGGTGGATGCTGTATCCCCCCACAGTTACCTCTCCAGAATTAGGTTGTAATATGCAACAAATAATCCGGATGGCAGTGGTTTTCCCTGCACCATTCGGACCTATTATTCCCAGAAGCTCACCCTTTTCTATCTCCAGATTAAGATTGTCAAGTGCCTTTATCCTGCCAAAGGACTTGTTTAAAGACTCTATTTTAATCATGGTGTCATCTAAGCTCAAATCGTACATCTCCATCCAGGATTTAGAAAATAATATTTCACTTTTATTATTCTGATTCTACCCTCTTAATTTAGTTAACCAAAAACCAAAATCAGCAAAAAAATACTAATTTAAATCCATCCTCTTAAAATAATAACCATCCCTATAAATATCATCACAAATGGGAGAATTAAATGTCCATATTCTCGGATTTTATTACCAATAATCTCATTATTCACTAATTTAAATCCTAATAAACACCAAATTCCCACCAGGATCAAAAAGGTGACTATTATAGTTAGCAAAGATAAAGGATTGCTGGTGGCAAAAATAGGCATGTAAACCCCTAAATTGTCCCCACCATTAGCAATGGTTACTGCAGCCACGGAAAATATGTTATTATTTGTTATTCCCCCATTTTTTTCAAAAAATCCTTCATTTAAATTCTCAACAGGACTTTCTGGATTTTTAAGAGACATGAGATTTCTAATCCCAATAAGAATGGGCAATAACCCTAGAAGACTTATGTAAGCTGGTGGAATTATTAACTGTGCAAAATAGGCTAAAGAACTTATCATTAAAAGAGATATAAATCCCAAATACTGTCCCCACACCACTTCCTTTGTTTGGAACTGGGGATGAGCGAAAAATGCCGCTAAAAGGAACATGTCATCTAAATTAGTGGCTAAAAATGCAAGTAATGCAGTAATGATGGTGACGCTTTCCATTTAAACCTCTAAGATATTTGATATGATATGAATAAATAATGGAATGGTATAGACTATTATAAGTAAACTGTAGATATAAAATGAGATTAGATATTCCATAGAGGGATAATAATAATTTTTTTAAAGTTTTTTTTGAAAAAGTTAATTATCTAACATTTAATCAGACCAAGCAAATTAAAAACTTCTAAAATCAAATTAAAATTTTTAAAAATTTAAATGTGACCATAAATGTTCTTATCAAAACTCATGCCCACCCCAGATGCTAAAAAAATCATCCTTGAGAGTTTAAACCCTTCTGAAGTTGAAAAAATCCGGTTGGAAGATGCTTATAGGAGAGTGATTGCTCAGGAAGTTATTTCCACACTAAATTCACCCCCTTTTGATAGATCTGCCATGGATGGATATGCTGTAATAGCAGAAGATACTTTCGGCCACTCTGAGACTGATCCCCTTCAGTTGAAAGTGGTGGATAGTATAGGTGCTGGTGAAAGGTCACAATTCAGTGTTAAAAATGGTGAAGCTATCCAAATTGCTACCGGTGCTCCCCTGCCTCGTGGAGCCAATGCCGTGGTAATGGAAGAATATACTTATGAAGATGAAGGTAATTTACAGGTGGAAACTTCAGTGGTTCCTGGTGAAAATGTTTCCCCTGCTGGAGAAGAATTTCATACAGGAGAACTGGTTTTAAACCAGGGTACCTTATTAGACCCCCCTGAGTTGGGTCTTGTTGCATCAGCAGGATTTGATGAAGTTTTAGTGTTTAAAAAGCCCCGAGTTGCAGTGGTAATAACGGGCAGTGAACTGGTAATGCCTAAAAATAAATTAAATGGTGCTGAAGTAGTTAATTCCAATCATTTCACCATTAAATCCCTGGTAGAATCCTGTCTTGCTATTCCTGATATGTTTCACTCCATAGATGATGCAGGATTAGTCAAAGATCTGTTTAAAAACTTGCTAACGAATTACGATGCCCTTATCACCACTGGTGGAACTGCTATAAGTAAAGGCGATGTGGTGGTAGATGCAGCCTGTGAACTGGGAGAAGTTCTTATTCATGGAGTGTCTTTAAGGCCGGGCAAACCTTTTGGATTCGCACGAATAAATGGAAAGCCTGTTTTTATGTTATCTGGATTTCCTGTGGCGGCTATGGTTCAGTTCGATGTTTTCGTCCGGGAAGCTCTTTTAAAAATGCAGGGTTTGGATTTCGAACCATTGATTATTGGTAAAAAGGCTGCCCGGAATATACCCTCAACTCTGGGAAGGACTGATTATATCCGGGCTAAGATTGATAAAGATCTGGTTCATCCCCTGAAAATTAAGGGTTCTGGAATAATAAGATCCATGGTGGAGTCTGATTCTTATATTATAATCCCGGAAAATCAGGAGGGAATATCTGAAGGAGAAGAGTGTAAAGTTCTTCCCTATCAATCTCTAAAATCTTAAACTCTAAAAGCTTAAATCATGGGGAGTTTAATATTAATAGAAAGGTGATCCTGTTTGAATGTTTTATTGTACTACCTAATTTTCTTTGCTGCCCTCTATTTTGTAGGAGTTATCTTCAGGAAAAAATTAAAAGTAGATGTTTATGGTCCTATACTTATGAGAAGGACCCAGAAAATGAGGGGATGGATTGATTACCTGGCCAATTTAAGTCCCAGATTCTGGCGTTGGAGCATGAACATAGGCATACCCATATCTATTTTCTGCATGGGTTTCTCTATTTATGGCATTGTTTTATCATTACAATACATGTTTCAAGCCCCCCAGGCTGCACTTCTCCTACCGGGAGTAGACATCCCTGGATCTCCCATATTCATCCCTATTTTTGCCGGGATAATCTCCGTAATTATACTGATGATTGTTCATGAGTTTGGACACGGAATTGTGGCCCGGGCTGATAGGGTGGGAATTAAATCTATTGGTGTGGTTTTGCTGGCAGTACTTCCTGGTGCATTTGTGGAATTAGATGAGGATGATGTTAAAAAAGCCAAAAGATCAGTTAAGCTTCGAATATATGCCGCTGGTTCCATGTTCAACCTGGCAACTGCAGCCATTGCCTGGGTTACTGTTATAATTCTAACTGCTTCTTTTATTCCCTACGCTTTCCAGTCTGATGGTCTGAAAATCACCAGTGTAACTCCTGGCGGCCCCTCGGAAGGCGTGCTTAAAGAAGGGATGGTTGTAACCAGTATTAATGGAGTTTCGGTTAACAACCGGGAAGCATACACCAACCTAATTTACAAAACAAAACCCGGAGACCAGCTAACTTATGTTACAGATAAGGGTACTTACACCATTACCACCACTGCACAACCCTATAATGCATCCATTGCCTACCCCGGAACTCGTAGTGAAACTCATTTGAAGGTTAAACCGGAAGTAGCCAATATCTATGGTGACACCCTCCCCTGGTTCTTGTACAATCTGGCAGATATAGCTCGCTGGGTGTATCTCTTAAACTTGATGGTGGGATTGTTCAACCTCATACCCATGAAACCCCTGGATGGGGGAATAATATTAGAGGAACTCCTGGGATACAAAATGCCAGAAAAGGTAGCAGGTAAAATAGTTTCAAGCGTGTCTGTAATTATGATCGGAATTGTAGGCTTACTCATTATATACGGAACAATCCCCGGAATAATGAAGATGTTCTAGGCCTCAAATCCCCTACAGAATTTTTTTTTAAGCATGAATAAACTCCTAAGATCCACCAACACTTGCATGAATTCTTCTTTAAACTCTTATTCAATTTTCATAGTCTAAAGATACCTATGAGTTCCTATCTAAATTCAGATTGGTGTTAATATTCAAGAAAATATAAAATAAATCAGTTAATGTTTTCTTTTGAATTAAAAAGCGTCTAATTAAAGATAAAAGGATGGTGAATTAATTAGGAGGATGAAAGATTATGATCATCCTCCTGAGGAGGGGTTTGATTAAATATTCACCACAAGCCGAATTAAAGGCTTTGTGGAAATTGATGCTTAAATTCATGAACAAGCAAAAGAATAATCAGATTATTCATTTCATCTAGATAAGTGTCTTCTTTTAATTTTTTAATTTATTTGCCTTAATTAATGATTATTTACCTAAAAAAAGAGAGAATTAAAAGTATCTCTCCAAAATCCCTTTTAGCATCCTGGCGTGTCTGGCCTCGTCCCGTGAGCTTTCATCAAAAAAGTCATGTGCCGGGTCAATTTCACACTCTTTAGCCTTTTTTGCTGCTGCTTTTTTCTCATTGTTGGCCATGGTTTCACCCTCCAGCATCATTTCCAAGTTCTCCTTGAGGGTGGGTTTTATCACTGCATTCATTTCTCCAAACTTGGCTGCGTGTTCTGCCTCTTCCCAGGCAATGGTTTTTAGAACTTCAGCCACCTCCGGCATACCTTCTCTTTGAGCCTGCCTAGCCATGGCCAAGTACATTCCCACTTCCTGGGTTTCTCCATTGAAATTGGCCTGTACTGCTTTTTCCAGATCAGTTCCTTTACAAATTCCAATTTTATGTTCATTTATCAATTCCATTTTAAATTCCTCCAATTCTTGTTAAAACGGTTTAATTTTCTTAAATTTTCCTAATTTTTTAATCAAATATCAATGATTACTGAAAGCATCTTCTACTCTGGCCATTAATTCTGGGAAGTTTCCAGGGTAAGCATTATCAACTAAAGCAACCTTATTATTCCCAATACTAAATATACGTTGTAGCTAGTTTTCTAGTGTGTAACCATGGTATTTTCGGATATCCCAGTCAAGGGCACCAACCCAGTATATTCCTTCTTTGATTCTTTTCCACTCTGCTTTCATGCTTTTTCACCAATTGATCTTTGATCTTTCTAAAATTTTTTGTGGACTTGATACACATTGGTTCGGATGTTCCCGAACGTACGTTACTATACGAACCACCATTTATATATTTTACTGTTCGTATGAAAGCGAACGTACTTATATATGCGAACGTTTAATATAGTAAGTGTGCAAATTATCATCATTAAATGGTCAGACATCTCTAACTGGCCCTTATTATTTGAGGGATATATATGGCCCCTGTAGAAAGCAAAAGCGGAATAAAAATATTTTCCACCAATTCTGGGATTAACATAATTCAAAGTCCGATTAAGGCACAGATCCTATCCCTGCTCAAAGAGGGGGGAATGAGTGGATCCCAGATAGTTTCATCCACCAAAAGATCCAAATCAACCATCTCGGCACACTTGCAGGATTTGGAAGATAACGGGATAATAGACTGGGTTATAGATCCAGAAGATCGTAGGAGGAAGATTTATTACATCAATTCCCGGTATTTAGGTGATGTTTCCCCGGAAAACAAAATTGAAGACAACATTGACCACTACCTTCAACAACAGATTTTAGAATCAGAAGATCCGTTAAAATTCTTCAGGTTCATGTTCAGAGCTATAAGAGTTTCCCTTATGGATGAAGGTATAAATATTGACCCAATATTACGCAATGCAGGTTTCAAAGTTGGCGAAACTTTCTATGAGAAATTAGAAACCCCGGATATCAATCAATTTATTGAAAACATCATTAAATTCTGGGAAAAGAACCAGTTAGGTCGGATAATAGTTAAAAGTACTGATCCCCTTATTATTCAGGCCTATGACTGTTTTGAATGTGAAGATCTGCCGCAAATTGGAAGGCCGGCTTGTGCTTTTGATTCTGGTGTTTTGGAGGCCTTTTTCTCCCGATTCTTCCAGGAAAAGGTGGAAGTGGAAGAGGTTAAATGTTTCGCCCAGGGTGATGATTACTGCCAGTTCATGGTTAAAACACAGCCCTCAAGAACATAAATGATTTATTGCTGTTAATAGGTGGTTAAAAGAAATAAATGGCCAGAAATGATACTTCAAGAGCAATGATGAGTGAAACTTATTTATTGATTATTTATTTGATAAAAAAAACTTAAATTTTTGTTAGAAATTCTTTAATGGCATCTGAAGTCTTTGATATATCTTTTGTACAGCCGTAATGTCCCCATATAGAATTATAAAGGAATAGTTCTGAATTTTCTAATCCCTCGTGTAAGGGGTTGATGCTGTACTTTTCATCTACAATCTGATCCTGATGTATCCCCAGTATAAGGCAGGGAATTTTGATTCGGGATATTTTATCACCTAAATCATGTCCTAACAGGGCATAATTTCTCCATACCAGATCATTGACATCCCACTCTCTGGCATCAGCTTTTCTATCCCTCACTCCCTGGATGAATTCATCTCTAGAATCAAAACATTCTTCATAGTTTTCAGGAGATAATGACCAGAGGTAACTCAGATATGCTGCTTTTTCCAAGGCCTTAACTGGATTTTGAGCATAATTACAATTTTTATATTCACAATCTCCCATAATGATTTGATTCATTAGTTGGTAAACTCCATACATCCGGTTTGAAATTCTGTGACTGGTGCCATTGAGTATCAGGAAATCCATGAAGTCAGGATATTCCAGTGCCCAGTTTAGAGCTTGAAATCCCCCCATAGATGTGCCCATAATACCCCTTAGATGTTCAACCCCCAAACCATTACTTATTAACTGATAATGTGATTTCACCATGTCCTTGATACTGTATTTAGGGAATTTCATCCCCAAACCAGTGGTTGAAGGGCTGGCTGAACCTGGAGAACCAAAAGCAGTGGGACTGATAACAAAGAATTTGCTGGTGTCAATGGCCTTACCCGGTCCAATTACGCTGCTTAATCTTTCCACAGATGTGCAGTCCCCACTCCAGCCATGCAGGTATAGAAAAGCATTTATAATTTTACCATTCTCATCCAGTTCTTCAACTCCTTGGGTGGTATATTCAAGGTTTAAATTTTTGAGAACCTCACCTGACCCCAATTGAAAGTCTTCTAGAATGAAATTTTTGATTTCTAACATGAAAATGGCCTCTAAACAAAAGCATCTATCATGAACTTTTGATTGACTCTGACCTATTAAGCTGAGCTATAAGAAGCTGAGCTATAAAATTATTATATCTCATTGGAATCTTTAAATTTGACTATGGTAGTTGAAAGGTATTTTCCGTTCTTTGCAAAGCCTTCAAAAATTTTTTCATTATCCATTCCACAATTTTGAACCGAAATAACCCTTTTATCCCTTGGATCCTTACTGATAATTTCCTCAAGCATTTCTGAGTGACGTGAGGTTTTCATAATGACTGCGGTATCAGCATGATCCATTATTTCCTCCAGTCGCTGGTCCACCTTAGGCACCACCACCATTATCTCATCCTTTTCACCCAGAGTGATGCCTGCACTGGCTGCACATCCCGTGAATGAAGTTATTCCCGGTATCATCTCCACATTATAACCCTTATCCTTGATTATCCTGGCTACATAGGAAAAAGTGCTGTAAATTGAAGGATCGCCCAGTGTAATAAAGCAAACATCACGTTCCATTTCCAGTTCACTTATCATAATTTCTGCAGCTTCAGCCCAGTAACGTTCCAACTCCCCCTTATCCTCTATCATTGGAAATAAAGGTTCAATAACCACATATTCACCATCCCTAGCATCAAGAATACCCTGAACAATTGAAAGTGCCACACTGGGCTTATTCTCAGATGATTTGGGAGCGCATATGACCGGCACAGTTTCCAATGTCTTAACTGCCTTAACAGTGAGTAATTCAGGGTCTCCAGGACCCACCCCAATACCAATGAGTTTCCCTTTATTCATACTTAAACACCACTAATTAAAATAATAAAGCAAATGTTATTTCACATTTTAATGACTATTTTAAATCTCATCCCTATTATGATTCAAATATCCATTTCTTAATTACTGAAATCTTCAGTCCGACCAATTTGATGTAATCCTTGTGTGACTAAGATTCACGGGACATAAAAATATATGCTCATGATGAAAGAATGAAAGGCAATGTAATCAAGACTAATTAAAGCTTTGCTAATTCAATTGAAAATGCTACTTGAGACTAACTGAATCTTTATCATGACTTATTAATAACAATGATTGAATGAATAAATGATTGAATGATTACCAGTATAAATATAAATCATTTATAATTTTAATTTTGATTCAATTCATAGCTAATACTATTAATAACTTAATTTTATAGAGTATTATTAACAATGCTGGGAAATGAATCTTTTAAAAGGTATTATCTAGAATAAAATTAATATAAACCCTTTTAAATGATATTATAATGCTTTAACTTAAATAAACACCATTAAAGCTGGTATAAGATTTTAATTTTAATAGAACCTCTTTTAAGGGTTTTGAAACTTTACCTATTTATACCATTACTAAAATATAAATCACCATGGATAATGGCTTTTTCTGTAACAAGTGCGGAATGATAAAAGACCGCTGCATATGCCCTCCTGGTAACTATTCCCCAGTTGAAACACCCAAAATATCAACATCAAGACTCAGAGCCCTTAAAAGACAGTACCCTGATATAGATGAGGATATCATTGAAAAATTTCCCTTCGAATCACCTCGTGAGGGTCAGCTGGAGATAATCGCTGAGATCCGCGATGCTATTGAACTCGGTTATTCCCACATAATCCTGGAGGCTGGAACTGGAACCGGTAAATCCGGAGTGGCCACCACCCTGGCCCGGATCTATCAGCCTGCTTATATTCTAACCATGACCAAACAATTGCAGGCCCAGTATGCTGCAGAGTTTGGCTATCCCCTGGTTAAAGGTCGAGGGAATTTTTTATGCCAGAACGAGGGTTTGGAAGTTAGTTGTGATATGGGAACCTGTCAAACTGTCCCCAGCACCCAGAAATTCGTCTGTGACTATGGAATCAGCAAATCCCCCTTTGATGGCCAGATGCATGCCTTTCAGGATGCCTTCGGATCACCCATATATTTCCGTTCCAGTGACCGGTGCCGTTACTGGGACCAGAAGGCCCAGGCAGTGGAAAGTTCCATAACCTTGATGAACTATGACTACGCCCTCCTGGAATTAAACTATGTGAAACATTTCGGAAAACGCAACCTCATGGTCCTGGACGAGGCCCATAATCTGGAAGATAAACTTATGAGACGTTTAGAGGTGAATCTTTACAATCGTAGATTAGAGCGTGAAATCAAAAAGACCATTCCCCCAAGCATGATGTCTCTTAAAGACCCTGAAGAATGGATATTATTTGTTGAATCACTTTACGATGATTATCAGAACATAGACCTTAAAAAAATTCCTAAAAACAAGGCAGACCGTATAAATCGCACCAAGATGAATTTGAGTGAACTTTCACGTAACCTTGAGAACAATCCTGATAATTGGGTGGTGGACACCAGTCCAGGAGGAGTTTCATTCAAACCCCTGCGGATTCACACCTATGCAAATGACCGGCTTTTCAACCACGCAGATATAAGACTATTTATGAGTGCCACCATTCTGGATCAGGATCTATTCTGCCAGTGGCTGGGTATAGAACCCGAGGAAACATATCAATTGAAAATAAAGAGTGTTTTCCCACCATCATCCCGGCCAGTTCACCTTAAACTGGTGGGGAACATGTCACACCGACTGATTAAGCGCACCGCCCCTAAAACACTGCCCGTGCTTGAGAAAATCATAGCACACCATAAATATGAAAAAGGACTTATTCACACCCATAACTACAAGTGTCAGCAGTATATTATTAAAAATCTAAAAAATCCCCGTTTAATGAGCCATAACCCTAAAAACAGGGAACATGTTCTGGGGAAATTCGAGGTGAGTAAAGAGCCCATGGTCCTGGTGAGCCCATCCATGAGTGAAGGAGTGGATTTACCGTATGAAAAGTGTCAGTTCCAAGTTATCTACAAAATACCATTTCCTTATTTGGGCGATCCGCAGATAAACCAGAGAAAACAGCAGGACCCCTCATGGTATGCTTATAAAACAATTATGACTCTTCTGCAAGCTTATGGTCGTGGGATGCGGGCGGAAGATGATTATTGTGAAACTTATATCCTGGATGGTAACTTTCGCATGTTACTGCGCAGCCCACTTTACCGGAAACTGGTGCCCAGCTTCTTCAAAGATGCCATACAACGAGAATAAGTTCCCCCTGATTATATCCAGTAAAAAGATAGTTTTAATATAAAGTTTCAATAAACCATGAAGCATCATAGGAATAATCATCATTATTTCCCTGGCAATACTTAAAATGAGAGGTATAATTAATGTCCGAACTTTCTAAGGTGGACATATACAAACAGATTGATGTTCTAAGGCAAAGTTTGCTGGACCTTACCATGAGGAACCAGCTCTTGAACTTCCGACCCCGAAGTATGACCGTGGAAGTCAAGGACGGGGATCTGGCTGAGATATACGACCGTCTGGTTCTTAAAAAAACCAAGAGAAAGCTTTTACAGTTCATTCCACGGAACGAAGGCACAACAGATAAGATTACTCTTAACAGAGAAAAATCTGATTTTGAAGAAGAAAACATAAAGAATGACTCCCTTAAAACTCTAAGCGTATCTGAAACAACTTCAAGAGATGAGGAGAAAAATCTGGAGAGAGAAAGTGTTTCTAGTGTTGAAAATGGAACCATAAAAATAGATACCTCTGATTTAATAGATGGACCGGATTCAGCAACATCTCCTGATTCAGATGGGGAAAATATAGATGATGAAGGACCCATCAAACAAGAACATGATTCCACCGTAAGCACAGATTCTGAATATGTTAGCACGGAAAAATCACTGCTGTGGGATTCACCTTCACCAGACCAGGAAACCCTGGAAAAAAATAAAGAAATCTTCCTATCCACTAATTTAACTCCTTCCGAGCTTCAACGCCGACTCTTTTACATTAATCAACGTGCCAGATCAGTGATGGAAGAACAGGGTTACAACATTTTATACCTGGCCCTGGGATTTTTAAAATGGAAAGAAGAAAACGGGAATGGCTTTCGTGAAGCACCATTACTGTTAATACCCGTAGAACTGGAACGTAAACGAGTTAAGGGTTCTTTTAAGCTCCGATGGACTGGGGAGGATATAATTGCCAACATATCCCTGCAGGCCAAGTTACTGGATTACGGGGTGGAATTGCTAGATTTTGAAATGCCCCACACTCCTGAAGGTGTAGAAGAATATTTAGAACTGGTTAGAGAATCCATTTCCCATAAAAGCGAATGGAAAGTCTTGGAGAAGATTTTCCTGGGTTTTTTCAGTTTCACTAAGTTCGTGATGTACAAGGACTTGGACCCTGAAAGCTGGCCTGAAGACATGCCCCTGGAAGAAAACCCCCTTATAAAAGCCATTTTTGATCCAGTGGAAGAAGATTTGGAGGCAGGGTTTAAGGAAGAACATGTCGATGAAGAACTCTCATCTGAAGATGTTTACCATGTTTTAGACGCGGATTCATCCCAGATAGCAGTTATAGAGGATGTGAAAAACGGCCGGGATTTGGTGGTAGAAGGACCCCCAGGAACAGGTAAATCTCAGACCATAGTGAACCTTATAGCAGAATTACTGGCACGAGGAAACACTGTGCTCTTTGTAAGTGAAAAAATGGCTGCTCTTGAAGTGGTTAAAGGTCGTCTGGATAGTGTTGGACTGGGAGAATTCTGTCTGGAACTTCACAGTAAAAAGTCCAATAAAAAGGATGTTCTGGAAAAACTGGAAAGTGTGCTAAGAAAACCCAATCCCCTAGACCTGGCACTGGAAGAAGATCTGAGCACCATAGAAGAGTTAAAAACTGATTTGAATGAATATGTGGCTCTGATCCATTCACCCTACGGTGCCATAGAGTGGACTCCCTACCAGTTTTTTGGACTTAAAGAGAAAGCCCTACACCATTTTGAAAAAAAAGGAAATAAATTACCGCGTTTCACAATGGATGACAGTGAATATTGCACTTTAAGAGAATGGCAGCGTACATTAAACAAATTTAAAGAATTAGGAGAATTATATAAGTTAGTGAAGCCTGTGGCCTACAATCCATGGAATTCAACCAGTCCAGATCCCATATTACCTGCTGAAGAAGAAGAAATCGAAGCCCTTTTAAGTGAAACTATTGAAAAATTGAATAAACTTAATTTAAAAGCTGAAAAACTTTCCAAAATAGCTGGAATTAAGATACCTGTGACTCTGGAAGAGATGGAACACTTAATTGCGGCTGTGGAAATAGTATCATCTTTCCCCTCCCTGGAAAGAGATCTTATTCTAAACACCCAATGGGACTATGACAAACTCAAAGTATACAATCTTATTAAAAGCCTTGAGGAATTCAAATCCAAGGAAAAAGGCCTTAAACGATTTAAAAATGGTGTTCTGGACGAGGATATTATATCACTTCAGAGGAACTTCCAAGAACAGAAACCTAAACTTCTCAAATTCTTAAGTGGAGATTTTAAGAAGGCCAAAAAAAGAATAGAAAAACTTTACCAGGGAAAAATTCCTGATGATGATGAAATAATACTTCAGGATTTGGAAGAGCTCATAAGATGCCAGGAACTACTGCTTAAAATTAGAAAGCAGGATGAACTAGCCCGATCACTCTTTGGTTCCCATTGGAAAGCTGAGAAAAGTGAAGCTGAGAATCTTAAAAATATATCTGAATGGATCCTCAAGTTTCGCAAAGCCCTTGAAGAGGGCAGGATAACTGAAAAAATTGTGCTGATACTGGACTCTGCAGAACAGCACGAAATAAAAAGGATCATCCAGGAAATGCACCGGTATTATGACCAGATCCTTCAGAACATGACCCAGTTAGATGGCTTCCTCCACTTTAATCATGATTCAGTATTTGGGGAAAACCTTACCAAAAGCCCCATTGAATATTTACTATCCCCGATTTCTCTTTTGAAATTGGGATTATCCAGTTTGCAGAACTGGTCCCGTTTCAGCTCATCCCGACTGGAGTGCCTGGAAACAGTGGGCTCTAAACTGGTGGAACTGGTGGATAAAGATGAAATAGAATCAGAAGATATTATACCCTGCTTGGAAGGTAATTTTGCAGACTCCATGCTGCGTAATCTCTTTTTAACGGAACCCACACTCTCCCGTTTCGTGGGAGAGGTTCATGAGAAAAAGATAAAAGAGTTCAGAGAACTTGATAGTAAAATAATAAAACTTAACCGCTTCCGAATAGCAGAGAAACTATACGAAAACCGTCCCTCAATTTCGAGCACTGCCTCACCACGTTCTGAACTGGGAGTTCTGAAAAGTGAATTCTCCCGTAAAAGGGGACATATGCCCATCAGGAAATTGTTATCCATCTGTGGTGGAATAATACAAACCATTAAACCCTGCTTTATGATGAGTCCCCTTTCCATTGCCCAGTACCTGGATCCCTACAGTGTGAAAAATCTGCGATTTGATTATGTAATTTTTGATGAAGCCAGCCAGGTGAAACCTGAAGACGCCTTAGGAGCACTTTTAAGGGCCAAGAATGCTGTTATTATGGGAGACACCCGGCAATTACCACCTACAACTTTTTTCGACATCTTGATTAATGTGGATAGTGATGATTATGACCTGGCAGTTCTGGCAGATATGGAGAGCATATTACACCTCTGTAAACGCAGCTTTCCCTCGAAAATGCTCCGCTGGCACTACCGCAGCAGGCACGAATCACTCATTGCAGTTAGTAATCAGGAATTTTATAACGACAACCTACTGATTTATCCCTCACCCAGCCAGGACTCCGATGAGTTGGGGCTGAAACTGGTGCACTTGCCAGACACGGTTTATGATCGGGGTAAAACTGCCACCAACCGTGCTGAGGCCAAAGAAGTTATTAAGGCTGTTTTTGAGCATTACCAGAGATATGGAGATACCAAAAGTCTGGGGGTGGGAACCTTTAACGTGCGCCAGCAGCAAGCCCTCCTGGAAGAACTGGAACTGCAACTTAAACTCAACCCCAGAATGGAGAAATACTTCAACCACAACTTGGAAGAACACTTCTTCATTAAAAACCTGGAAACGATCCAGGGAGATGAAAGGGACGTTATACTGGTTAGTGTAGGTTATGGATTCGATGCCGAAGGACGTTTGAGTCATAACTTCGGACCGGTGAACCAGGACGGGGGTGAGAGACGTTTAAATGTTTTGTTAACCAGAGCTCGGGAAAAATGTGTTATCTTCTCCAACTTCAGAGGAAAAGACTTGCAGTTGACAAGTACCGCACCTTTTGGCTTGCGTGCGCTCAAGGAGTTCCTGGAATACGCTGAGAAAAAAACCCTTACTAGGTCTGACCCCATTCAAAAAACCGTTGATTCTGCCTTTGAAGATGGAGTTTATGAATTTTTAGTTGAGAATGGATATGAAATTCATCGTCAGGTGGGTTGTGCTGGATTCAGAGTAGACATGGCCATTGTGGATCCAGAATACCCTGGACGTTACCTGTTGGGAATTGCCTGTGATGGATATATGTATCAGACCAGCAGGGTGGCCCGGGACAGGGACCGGCTGAGACAGCAGATTCTGGAAGGTCTGGGATGGAGATTATACCGTTTATGGTCCACTGACTGGTACCGGAACCGGGCCGAAGCCCAGAAACGATTATTAACCACAATTGAAGAACTTCTTTCTGAAGAACGTAAAGAAGAAGAGACCATTCCTCCCATAATTATCCCAGAGACTGAAGAAATCCAAGAACTTGAATTTGATACCTTAGAATCAAAAACTGAAGATAAATCCGAAATTGAAGTTCAGGACCAGCCTCAGGATGAAATACCAGAATACCAGATGTGTGAGGATCCAGGTGTGAATGTAACTGGAGACCTGCACAGCCAACCAGTGGGTGATGTGGCCCGGGCAGTTATGCAAGTAGTTAAAGATGAAGGACCCATCCACTATGATGAACTTGTTAAGCGTGTGAGAACATTCTGGGGACTCAGTAGGGCAGGGCGACGTGTGAAGAGTGTTATGAAGGAAGCAGTTCATTTAGGTGTGTTGGATGGTCAGATAATTCAGAAAGGAGACTTTTTGTATTACAAAGATGCTCCAGTGGTGGTGCGCAGGAGAACTGGTAAACCTCCTGCCCGTATGGATCTGATAAGTCCCGAGGAAATTGGTATGGCCGTGAAAATGGTGCTAAAATCCCAATACGCCACTGAGATGGATGAACTGATACGTGAAGTTTCAAGGCTCTTCGGAGCCAAAGTAACTAGAGGTCCAGCCATAACTCGGATAAAAAGTGTGATTAAAGATTTGATCACCGCAAAGGAGATTGAAAAACGCTCTGATGGGATGATTGATCTTATAAGAGGATAAATTTTCATGGTATGGTCTTTGTTTAAGAGATTTGATTTAAAATTGCAAGTTAACCACCATTATGATGCCCCTTTTCCGAATCACTCTGCATTTTAGCCGTTTTAATGTAAAAATAGTCTTCTTACTTTAATTTTCAAAATTTTCAAAATTCTTAAAGGCAATATTCATCCTGATTAAAATGCCCTTTTTCAAATAAATGCCATTTCAAATCTTCAAGGAGATATATTATCTTAAAGATCATCTAGAAAATTCCATACAAATTCCACATAACCTCTTTCTAACGGCTTAAAGTTTGACTATTCCAGCAGGTTTCATAGCAAGTTTCTCCAATTTCCTTAAAAGTTCTATATTTAACTTTAAAAAGGCTTTAAAGTTTATAAGTGGTTAAATTAAATATAAGGACATTATTTTAAAACCATTAGTGTAAAAACATAAAATGAGTATTATATAGAAGATAACTAAATGAATTAAGAAGAATAAAGGGGATTTTGATTGATGGAACAGAAAGCACAACCCAACCGATTTACTGAGGCACTTGGTGAAGAAGTTGATTCTGCCTTTAAAAAATTAGCCGCTGAGATATTAAAAGATGGTGCCCTATCTTTAAAGGAAAAAAGCATCATTGCTGTGGCCTGTGCCATTGCTGTGCGATGCGATCAGTGCACCAGGGTGCATAAAAAACAGGCTCTTAAACTGGGAGCAACCAAAAATGAAATCCTGGAAGCTGCTGCAGTTGCTGGACTGGTTCGTATGGGTTCTGGATTTAATACAGCCTACACACTTTTAGAAGAAGATTCTGAACCTGGCAAAAAATTACATTTTAAACCTCCGAAAAAACATGGCAAAATGAATAAGGCCGAACCAAACCGTTCGAAAACTCCTGAAAGAAAGCCCGACGGATATCTGAGCAGTATTATAGAAAAAAAATCGTCAAATAAAATTGAAAAAGAATAAGCGGACCTGGGGGGATTTGAACCCCCGACCTTGGGATCCGAAGTCCCACGTCATATTCCAGGCTAGACTACAGGCCCATAATAAATATGGTATTTTAATAGGCAAGTGACTAGTTAGGTCCTTTTCACTTATAAAACTATTCCTATGATGCTATAATTACCATTATTTGGGGGCTTTTGTTCACCATTTAAAGTGTTCAACATTTAAAGAATAGAATAAACCCCATAATTAACCATATAAAACAATACATTGTAAGTATTTTAAAAAAGAAAAATATTATTACTGATTTGGAGGAAATTAGTTTATCATGCCCCATTTCAGTTTATCATGACTTATTTCACCCTTTCAGTAATAATAACCAATATATTTTATTTTATCCGTTTAATTTTTAAACTGGCAAAGATTCATCAGATATACCCACACCCTCCATCAGAGATTCTCCAGGTTCATCTATAGTTTCTTTATAGATTAAAGCATAAGCTCTAGCTATAAATAGATCCATGTAGGGACAAACAATTATAGAAGCTAAAAAAATTCCTAGAATAGGTATAACAGATAATAAAACTGCTGCAGCCGCCAGAAGAATATTGATAACTCCCAGAATAATCATTATCACTATGAGGTTTAACCATCCTATTTTTTTTATTTTACTTGTGATCTCGGCAAATTCCAGGGCTGCATCTATTTTCCCCTGATAGGCCATATTGGAAAGGCCAATTACCATGATTAAGGTAACCCCGAATAATAATATCCCACCCACAATCAGGACAAGGGCCCCTGAAATCTTCATAAGAGATGACCCAACAATTACCATGAAGAAACCAAGTCCTATTATCATGGCCGGGATAAATCCATAAATTATTGCCACTACGAATACTTTCAGCCCATCTAAAAGCATTTGAGACCATTTATTAAATGTCGGGGCTTCATTTTCTCCTTTTATAGAAGTTTCCATTGCCCGTAGTCTATATCCCATTATAATAAAGTATGCTATAATCCCCGGAATTATAAGAATTAAAAGCAGCACTGAAATTCTGCTAAACCGACTTACACCAATAATACAAAACTGGTAAATCAAAAAAATTAAACCAAAGATCAGCAGGCGTTTCCAGTTAGAAACTGGATACTTAAACGATTCTGATAAAATGTTACCCATTTCCACTAAATCAACTCCTTAATAGATAATACCAAATAGGTATTACATTAGGAGTTGAGTCCTTATCATTAATAAATGTTATTATAGAAACAAATAGTAATACTGTTTATATATGGAGTTAAAAAAAATTAGGGGAGTTCTGTAAGTTAAGGGGTGTTGGACAGTTCATCAAAAATTTAAATTATTTTATTATAGTTCTATCAACAAATAAATACCCATTAAGGCAAAGATTATTTGTAAATATCACTAGCCCTCCCCAAATAACTTTACACCCAGTTCTTTTCAAGGGAATAAAAAAAAATTAAATAACAAATTTAAATAACAAATTTTTCAAGAAATTAATACGTTTATAATGTGTTAGGTCATAATACATTAAATATTTCACCATCTATGCCTTCTTTGTTCTTTATAAATCATTTTTTGCCATAATATTCAATTTTTAAAGGATCTGCTATTACCGCACCAATCAATATCCCCATGGATATGGCCACAAAGGTTAGAACCACCATAATCAGATTACTGGCAGAGGCAGGATATGCTTCACTTGCCAATGCAGCCAGAGTAATGAATCCCAGGGATCCTGGAACTAGAATCCAAAAAGAAGGTATGATTGACACATAATAAGGAGTTTTAAGCCTTGAACGTTCCAAATATGTTCCCACTATAGTCATAGTGGCAGAACCCAAAAATGCACCAAAAAGACCACCCAGAAGGTAATTACCTACCTGAAGTCCTGCAAATGTGGAAAATAACACAATAAAAACCCCTAACATATCACGATTGCGGATAGACATTAAAAGGTACATTCCCCCTGTGAAAATCAGGACTCCCGCATATGGAGCCCACCAACCCAGAGGAACAGCTAGATATGCCACCATATAAGCCCCTGGAGAAAGACCTACCACTTGAATTCCCATAATAACTCCGAAAAGCAAAAGAAGAAGTATTACAACTCCCTGAATCAGTCGACTGGCCCCTGATATAACATTGTTAGCAGCCAGTTCGTACATACCAGTTGCCAGCACAGCTCCGGGAATAAAGTAGGAAAGAGCTGGAACCAGTATAGTGAGTGATCCTCTTACCATTCCCTGCTTCACACAGAAAAAGAAGATTGCAGACACCATAAACGCGGTTAAAACAGGTGAAATAAGATTAAGCCTGGGTTTATCCTCAGAATATCCGATTATTAACCCCACAATAGCCCCTAAACCCCCACAGAGCAGTAATTCATTGATTGTGGGCAATAGTAGCATTCCCAAGCCAATGGAATAAATAGCATACCCCAGAATGTGTCTTATGTAGTTATGCTGGCGTTCGGCGTAGATTATTTCTTTAATTCTGTTAATACCCTGTTCTGGAGATATTTCAGCTTTTTCAGCCCTGTATATTAACTCGTATAACCGTGAAACCTGGTCCAATGGTAGCATTCCTGGTTTCTGTCCTGTGACTGCCAGGGCCTTGGAACTCCCATCTGAGATCTTGATAAGCACAAAGGTAGGAAAATCAATCACTTCCTGAGCTTTTACACCATAGGCCCGGCATATATTCTTTAAAATAGTTTCAATAGTCATTACCGCAATGCCTGCTAAAGTCATAGCCCTGGCTATCTCGGTTAAAAACTCCAGAAGTTTAGGAGGAAATTCACCCTCACTGGAAATGTTAGAAGGATTTATATTAGACGAAGTTCTGTCTGGAACCATTCAGATTACCCACCCCATATTAACAGGATTAATATACATATAGATGTTTCAATACATCTAATTGTTTTTTAAAGGATTATATTTTAGTTATAATGTAAGACTTAGATATAATGTAAGATTGTAAAGTCCACCCTGAAATTGTATGTTGACCATTAGGGGATGTATTTGATTGTGAAGTGTAGATTTTTTTAATGATGGGAGATAATAGGTTACTGGTATTTCCTTCAGAATCAAATTGAACAGATATTATTAAATCACAGATAAAAAGGATTTTTGGAGATTATAATGCTGGCAAAACGCATCATACCCTGCCTGGACTGCGATCTTAACGTTCCGCACGGCCGGGTAGTAAAAGGAATTGAATTTAAACAAATCCGCTACGCTGGAGAGCCTGTGGAACTGGCCACCAAATATTACGAGGATGGAGCAGATGAAATCGTGTTTCTGGACATCACTGCCTCCCATGAACGAAGGGAGACCATGGCCCATGTGATAGAGGCCACCACCGAGAACGTGTTCGTGCCCATCTGTGTGGGTGGGGGAATCAGAAAGCCCCAAGACTATGTGAACATGCTCAAGGCCGGTGCGGATAAATGTTCAACCAACACCGCAGCCATACACAACCCAGATCTAATAAACGAGGCTTCCAAGGTGGTGGGTAGTCAGGCCTGTGTCATAGGTATAGATGCCAAACGGCGCTACGTGGATGACCCTAAAGAGAAAGATGATCATGTGATAGTTGAAACTCCACAGGGTTACTGCTGGTATGACTGCAGCATCTACGGTGGTCGCGAATTCACAGGTATAGATGCGGTTAAATGGGCTATGGAGTGCCAGGAACGTGGCGCTGGTGAGATCCTCCTCACCAGCATGGACCGGGACGGGACCAAGGACGGTTATGATCTTCCTCTGAACCGGACTATGAGTGAAATGCTGGATATTCCCATAATTGCATCGGGTGGTGGTGGTAACCCGGAACATATCTATGAAGCTCTCACCAAAGGCAAAGCAGATGCCGCTTTAGCTGCCAGCATCTTCCACTTTGATGAGTATCCCGTGCAGGTGGTGAAGGAGTACTTGAAGAATAGGGGTGTTGCTGTTCGAATATGAATTCCCTACAAATTAACTCTCACCACATATCTAAACCATCACCAACTGTCACCAACCATCACTTCCCTCAACAAACTCTACTCGAGGCGTAGAATTTGAAGAAACGAAAACACGTCTTCCTGGATGATAAGGCCAAAATCGATAGATTAAAGCGGAAGTTAAAAAAATACGAACGATATAAATCTTATGGTGAGAAAACCCCTGAAGAAGATTTCCGTCTCCAGGAGAAGCTGGCCATGCTCAGTGTGGTTGCCAGTAACTTCATGATGACCGGTCACAGCCCCACCATGGTCCTGACCAAAAGAGAGGACGGGGACGAGGTTATGATGCCTGTGGGTGGTGGTCAGAAGGACCGGGCCCGTGAGATCATCTGCCAGGCAGATTTCCGTAAACTCTACCGTGGGGGTAAAGGCCGTAAAACTGATCCTCTAATGATCATAACTGCCATCTGCATGTACGTCATGAGACAGGATAACCCACGAAGAGGCGATATAAGGTATTCCAACGATTTTATTAGGAAAGTTGGAGTAACCAAGGAAATATATCAGCATATAAGTCAAAAACTGGAAGATAATCAAAATTCGTGATTTTTGATGTGTCGCTCTATATAGTGAAGCAAAATTTTAGCAGTGCCTACTTCTTTATTTTAATTTACCACTCCAGCCCTGAAAAATTAAATAATATTGAAATTTTTGAAATTTTCATCTTTTCAGATACGCTCTTCTATATAGCGATATAAAATTTTGCCTAGTTCTTTTTCAATTGTTTTCAAGATTTTAATCCCTTGATAAATTATTTTTTCCATAATTATTTTTCCATCAAATTCCATATCTGAAAAGCAAACTTGAATTGTGATAATTGCTCTTACGGGTATGCTATCTGAAATAAGGTCACTATTAAGCGTTTACTTAATATTTTTTTCTGGCAAGATATAGTGGGTCCATAATTGCAATACGAAGATTGAATCTATTAGGGGGCAGTTTCAATTTTTATCATCTATACTCATTAAGTAATGCTAATAGTCATGATGCTTTTAAAGTTTGGACAGATTCAGCCTTTAAATATTTTTATTGTTTGTATAATGACACTTCTAATGTCCAGAATCTGAAAATTGACAAAAATCAGCCCCATAATATACATAAAGTTTATATATGGGTTAAAAAGATAATTATAATTCACACCAGGGGGACAATTGATTTTCCAAGAGTTCCTATAAAATGGGGGTTTACAGTTTAAATCCATGGCGATTACTGTAGAAAAACAAGGGACCAAATACATTGAAACTGATCTTAAAGGGAGTCAACTCCTTCAATCTTCTCAACTAAACAAAGGTACTGCTTTTAGCTCTAAGGAAAGGGAATTATTTCATCTTATTGGACTTTTACCCCATTCCGTGGAAACTTTAGATGATCAACTCCAGCGGGCTTATCAACAGTTCACAGAACAGGCTGATGATCTTCAAAAAAATATTTTTCTAAATAACCTCTACAACACCAATGAAACTCTTTTTTTCCGTCTTATCCAGGAACACATCCAGGAAATGATGCCCATTATTTACACCCCCACTGCGGGTCTGGCCATTCAACGCTACAGTGACGAATTCCGAAAACCACGCGGAATTTATCTATCATACCCAGACCGGGAGCACATCGATGAAATTATTGATGAATGGGATGAAGATGAAATTGACCTAATCATTCTAACAGATTCTGAGCAGATACTGGGAATTGGAGACCAGGGAGCCAATGGAATAGGAATTTCAGTTGCCAAACTGGTGGTTTACACCTTGTGTGCCGGCATCAACCCCCGTAGAATGCTCCCTATTATGATTGATGTCGGCACCAATAATCCCCATCTGTTGGAAAATCCACTATATCTCGGCTGGCGCCATCCCCGTATAAACCGTGAAAAATATCATAAATTTGTTGAAACCGTGATTAATGCTATAAAAAATAAATTCTCCCATGTTTTCCTCCAATGGGAAGATTTCGGTAAGAAAAACGCCAGATACCATCTGGACAAGTATCAGGATGAAATGTGCACCTTCAATGATGATATACAGGGTACCGGGGCTGTTGCCATGGCCGCTCTTCTCAATGCTTTGAAATTATCCGGTACCCCCTTATCTCATCATCGGGTGCTAATCTACGGAGCTGGGACCGCAGGATGTGGAATTGCCGACCAGATATGGGAAAATATGGTAAAGGCCGGGATGAACCACCGGGAAGCATACAGTCGTTTCTATCTTATGGACAGCCAGGGACTGATAACTTCCCACCGGGAAGGTATAGATTATTTCAAAGTTCCCTATGCCCGTGAAGATTTAGAATTTTTGAATGCAGAGATAGATCTTAAAAACCTGTTAGATGTGGTGCGCCATGTGCAGCCCACTATTCTCATTGGCACCAGTACCGTGCCCGGAGCCTTTAACCAGGAAGTTATAACTGAAATGGCTTCCCATGTGGAACGACCTATAATATTCCCCTTATCAAATCCAATAACACTCATAGAAGCCCTTCCCAATGACATAATCCGATGGACTGGTGGTAAAGCCTTGATTGCCACGGGAAGCCCCTTTGATGATGTAATATTCAATGAGGATAGTTTTCCTATTTCCCAGTGCAACAATGCCCTGATATTCCCTGGACTGGGTTTGGGTATCATCAGCTGCCAGGCGGAAAGAGTTACCTCTGGAATGATGGATGCCGCCATAGGAGAACTTGCCAGTGCAGTTGATTTGAAAGATTCCCGTTTGCTCCCTGAAATTTCCGAGCTCAGGATAGTTAGTAAAAAAATAGGCGTTGCTGTAGCCAGACAGGCTATCCTGGAAGGAGTAAGCAGCTATTCCCTGGAGAATGTTGAAAAAAGAGTGGAATCTAACATCTGGAAGGCAGCTTATGTACCTTACAAACCCCTTAATCTGAAAAATTCCAAATAATTTACAATTTTTACAATTTATTCTTAATCCCAACCATGTTCCATTTTATATTAGGATAGTATCAAAAACCTTTATTCATCTTATCTATGCCCTTTACTACACTCTATTCAATGTCCAAAAATAATTTACCTAAGGAGTATTAATTAAGAGAATCATAATTATCGATTGTATTCAATATTACCAATTCAAAGATTTATAAAATAATTGAGGCTATAAAACATGTCCATAGTTGTAAACACCACCACTCCTGAAGGAATTATCCTGGCAGCTGACAGCCGACAGTCATATAGAAATATGAAAGGAATGGCCCGCGTCGGAAGTGAAAACGCCGTTAAACTTTTCCAGATTAATAGTAGAATCGGTGCCGGCATCGCCGGGCTGGCCTTCCTAGTTGAAAATGGTGTTCCCAAGAATCTTAGCCAGTTCATCGAAGAATTTAAACACGAAGATGGAGTGGAAGACATGGAAGTTGAAGAGGTGGTTCAGGGACTTTACCATCTGTTTAACCGGAAATATAACTGGGAAGATCAGTTAAATGATCTGGAAGCCAGCATTGGAAATGATCTGCAGTCCAAGGGTCTTAAAATAATCAATGTACAGAGAAAGGATAATCAGGTGCACTTCACCTTTCAGAACCCACAGGGAATTGTTGAAGAAATAAATGCAGGCCTGGACATCATAGAGGTTCTGGTTGCTGGTTTTAATCGGGATGGATCTCATCAGGTTTTCAGTTGCCGCATCCCGGGTCAGGTGCAGAAACTTAGGGACAGTTACCAAATTGATAAACAGTATGGTAGTTCCTGGATTGGGCAGGGAGACGTTATCACCAGGATAGTTTTAGGATTTGACGGACGCATTGTTAATTTAGACTTTGTGAAGGACGCTCTGGGAACTCTTGGCGAGGCAGAAGTTCAGAGGCAGCTTCAGGGGATGGAGTATAATATCCAGTGGGGAACTATGACCCTGCAGGATGCTGTGGACTTCGCCACCTTGATGATCCATACCACCAGTGCCATTCAAAGATTTTCAGATGGTATAAATGCAGACCCTGGTGACATGCCTGGAGTGGGAGGGCCCATTGATGTGGCTGTTATCACCCCGGACCATGGTTTTGTCTGGTTGAAAAAGAAGAAACTGAACTTCGAAGATGTTGAGGTTGATCTGGACCGTTGCCCATACATTTAATTAATAGAATAGTTATTTGAATAGTTATTTCGAAAATTTCATTAATTATCGGGTTCATAAAGTGATAAGAAGATCTAAATAAGCTTATATAGAAAGAATCTTACCTATACTAATCCTTAAGTCAGTTTGATGTTTAAAAAATGGAGTTGAAGAGATGTCTGATCTATCCAGTCTCTTAGCAGTGACCATACCCCTCTCCTGGGCAGCAGCAGTTAGTCCGGTGACTTTTTCCATTTTCCTGGTGATAATGTCCATGGCCAAAAAACCCAAGTTAGCTGGATTTTCATTTTATCTGGGTGCCATTGTAGTCCTGCTGGTAACTGTTTTCATGGGAATTTTTCTGGGTCAGAAGTTAAGTTCTTCTGGTCTCACCGATCCTGCCACCATGACTGCCATAGATCTTTTCCTGGGTGCAGTCCTAATTCTTCTAGGTATTCGGAACTTCGCAGCCAAGGGAGATAATAAAGGAGGGAATATGTTAAAACACTTGCAAATAGATGAAAATGCAGGTACTTTCCGACAGTTCTTTAAATACTTTATCATAGGAATAGTTGCATTTATTATGAACTTCAGCACGGCTATTTTCGTCCTGGGCGTTGGTCGGAGCATAGGAGTAGCCAACTCCGGGTTAAGCAACGATACCATAGCTGTAATTATCCTAATCCTCATAGCACTTTTAATTATAGAAGTTCCCCTTCTTTTCTTTGTGATTTTACCTGAAAAAGCTCATGCAGTTCTGGGACCAGTTGATAAATGGATAAACAATCATGGAAACATTGTAACTGGACTGTTCTGTATTTTCATAGGTATCTTTGTGATCTACAGTGGCCTGCAAAAACTAGGAATATGACCCCTCTGAAAAAGGGTGGAAAAATAGTTTTCTGTCTTAAAAACATCCAGAATTGTTATAAAATGAAAGCAATCCCATTTGGTAAGTATGTTGAATCTTTTCAGACCTTTGGACTACAGCGAAGAATACGGTAATCAGTTGGAACACTTAATTCAGATGGAAATTAACACCTGGAAATGTTTTTAAAGTCCGGATATTAGCGCCGGAACCTGATTTAAACGAGGTACATCTCTTCTGCTTTTCTGTACAGTTCGTCCCTGAACTTGGGATGTGCAATTTTAATTATCGCCTCTGCTCTTTCTCTGGTGGATTTTCCCTTTAAATTAACCGCACCATACTCGGTTACCAAGTAATGGGTGTCCATACGGGGGGTGGTGACCATGGCTCCCGGGTCTAAACGATCCACCACCCTGGAAATGGTACCGTTTTTGGCAGTGGAGTAAAAAGCGAGTATTGATTTACCATCCTTAGAATCAAAGGCCCCTCTCACAAAATCCAGTTGTCCTCCTGTTCCACTGTACTGATGTCCAGCCAGATACTCTGCATTGCACTGTCCCAAAAGATCCACCTGAATTAGGGAGTTTATGGATATCATCCTATCATTTTTGGCTATAACTGCTGGATGATTCACATAGGAGCAGGGATAACTCTCCATGGCCGGGTTTTCATTCATGAATTCCAGCATCTCCTGATCTCCCTGAGCCACAGTGAAAACATGTTTACGAGGGTGCAGTGTTTTCTCTTCCCCTGTAACAACTCCTTTTTTGATAAGCTGAACCATTCCCGGGCCGAATACTTCTGTATGGATTCCCAGGTCTGAATGATTTCCCAACTGGTCAGAAACAGCATTAGGGAGGACCCCTATTCCCATCTGAATGGTTGCACCATCAGGAACCATTTTGGAGATGATTTTACCAATAGTGTCTGCTTCTGGCTGCTTTTCCCCGCAGGGGAAATCAGGGATGGTTACATGGTTCTCCACCACGGCATCTACTTCAGAGATATGGATCAAAGAATCACCAAATACTCGTGGCATGTTCTGGTTTACTTCTAAAATTAAAACACGTGCTGCCCGGGCAGCAGTGGATGTGAAATCATTGGCAGTTCCAAAAGAAAAATACCCGGCATCATCCATGGGAGAAACTGTGGTAATGCACACATCCACACCTATATACTCCTCCAGAAGCCTGGGTATCTGGTGGAGGTGGTTGGGAACGTAATAATTCAAACCAGTGCTTACCAGACCACGGGTACCGGAATCCACGAATCCACTGTAGGCCTCCACACAATCCACCAAATCCGGTGCCAGGATGGTGGAACAAACCGAAGATAATGGAAGGACGGAAAACATCCTTATTTTTTCCAGATCACCCTCTCTTAAACGAGAAGCCACTGCCTCCAGTAGTGCAGGTGGTTCGGCCATGGTTAATCCATGAACCAGCATGTCTCCTTTTCTAATAAGTTTAACTGCTTCTTCTGGAGTGGTTAACTTCCTTTGATAATCGTTTTTATACATTTTAAACCCCCTATCCTGGTTTAACAGTGCAAGTATTATAAAAAATGTTTAATATTGTATTAGATTTTTTTCTGGTTTTAGGCTTTTTTGTGGTATTCATCAGATCCTAACCCTAAAAGATACCCTCCGAATACCAGTATCCATAAGATAATGGGGTAGGCCACCCATCTTTCCACTCCCCCACCACCCAGTAAGGGGATGAACATGCTGGCTGTGAAGAGGAAAAACAGGCAAATACCTCCGAATATGATTGCTATGTATTTAAATGGTGATTTGATTAACCTTGAGGAGTAAATAGATGATAATCCTCCGCTTGTAAATGCCATCAGGGAGAATATGGGGTGCATGGGTGTCATGTTTCCCGGGAATATACCCACTCCCAGAACCCCCAGTCCCAGTAATCCTATTAAAATTCCTGCTATTTTTTCATGATAAACTCTGATAAGGTAGTAATCTCCCAATATTATCAGGACCCCTGCAATTATCATGGTTAGATTGAATATGGTTGCTGAGGGCTGGGTTATGATGCTATTAGGAGGTACAGTAGCTCCCAAATCACTTATCATACTATTGGCTGTAGTGTAGGTCAGTTCTTCCGGATAAAATATTTCTCCAGTTATTATGCCCATTAAAACAACTGAAGCAGCCAAAATAAAGAGAATTCCTGCCTTTGAAAGTTTTAATTTATTGGATTTATCACTTTTTTGCTTCATAAGCATCCCCCCATGTTCAAGATATCTCTTGAAATTCTTTTATTCACTTACTCATTTTCCATCTGTCTTTCCATTACCATCAAAGTTTAATATCCGATGTGTCTTTTTCCGTTGCATCCAAGTGACTTATTTCTTTTAACAGTTCCAGGGTGATTCCTATCTTTTCCTAGTTAATAATTTTATAGTAATTACGCGTGTCTTTTTAATTATATCCCAACTATATCCATATTTTTGCTATTTGACAGAGTGAAACCGGACCCTAATTAGACTTATTCTTATCTTTGCGGTTTTCAAATGCTTTGATAGCGTCATTTACTCCTCCGTAGAGATTCTCTTCCCCCAGGATATTTAAAAATCCGGAGCGTTGGAATTGATTCCTTAAACTGGGAAAAACTGTGGTCATGACCAATAGCACGCCCATCTCATCCAGAATGATTTTCAATTCTTTTAACATCTGTACAGAGGTGTAATCAATGCCAGTGAATCCCCCGGAATCTAAAACAAACCATTCAACTGGATATTCCGAGCATTTAACCAGATTAATAACTTCTTCCTTCAGTTTTTCTGCATTGGCGTAATATAAATCCCGGTTGAATCTGTAAACGATCAATCCTTTTTTGGTGTAAACACCAAGAATTACTGGAACGAAAGCCCAATCTCCATTTTCATTACGGATTAAAATACTGTTATTCGGCCTGTAAGAGTGGCTCAGGTGTAAAAGGAGAGATATTACCACTGCTACCACAATTCCCCATAAAACACCCACCAGAACCACAGTAATAAGAGTTATGATTGCCAGAACAAATTCTGCTGGTACTTCCCTATATATATCCTTCAAACTCGATATATCAACCATTTCCAGGCCAATCAGGAATACAATGGTGGCCAGAGTGGCGTTGGGTAAGAGAGAAATTGGTTCGGTTAAAAATATCACCACGAAGAGAACCACAGCTGCAGTTACCAGAGTAGCCAGTTGACTGCGGGCTCCGGAGTCTATGGCAATCTGAGTCTTGGTGGGACTACCATTCACCACGAAACTGCCAGTTAAACCAGCTGCCAGGTTTGATAAACCCAACCCCAAGATGTCCTGGTTCTCATCCAACTCATCAGAACACTTAACACTGTAAGCCCTGCTAGTTGCAGCACTCTGGGCTATTATTACAATAAAACAGGCCCCGGCAGCGGTGAAGAGGGCATAATAATCCAGAGTAGAAAATGGGGGTATGATGATGCTGGGGATGCCACTGGGAACCGAACCCACCACAGTTACCCCGATCTGGGTAAAGTCATAAATGAAACTGATTATGATGGTTCCCATGACTGCGATGAGTGCTCCTGGGATTTTCCGGTTAATTCTCCGAGTTATAAGAATAATGGCTACCACTGATACAGATACCATTAGAGTGGTGAGGCTGGTTTGTGGTAAATTGGAAATGAATGAGGTTATTCTGGGTAGGGTATCTATTCCAGTGGTGCTTATGCCAAACATTGCCCCTAACTGGCTTATGGCCACCTGGATCCCCACTCCGGTGAGGAATCCCACCAGTGCAGTGCGAGATAGGAAATCTCCTATAAACCCCAATCCAAAAATTCTAGCAGCTAGCAGGAATAATCCACATAATATAGCCACTGCAAAAGCCATGGATATGTACACTGGACTACCTGGTGCAGCTGCAGTTACCAGAATTCCGTACATTATCGCGGCTGTGGCTGAATCTGCACCCACAATAAGATGACGTGATGAACAGAAAATGGCAAAAACTGCCATGGGGATTAAAATGGTATATATACCTGTGATGATGGGCATTCCTGCAATTTTAGCATATCCCATGACTTCAGGGATGAAAATGGCAGCCATGACTATGCCAGCAATGATTTCAGGCAATAAACTGGAACCATCAATGGGTAGCACCCCCTGTAATAAGGCACCCTTTAGCCTTGCAATTATTTCACTTATGCAATCACACCCTAAATACCCAAGCATATTAGTAACTAAAAGAAATCATAATCTTTTAAATTCAAATTTCTACAATAACACTTATATCAATTATTAATAATAAAGTCACCCTAAAAGTTTCAAATACCAATAGATGTTATTGAAATCAGGAAAAAAGACCATGAACACCTTTAAAATCTTTTAAATATTTTATAAATTTAGTAAAATCTAAAAATCTATTAAAAATCTTTTTAATAATGGCTTAATAATGTTTTTGTGTGAAATATTGAAAATTCCCGAATAATCTGCAAGTTGACATCAATATTAGTCGAAAAAATTTTTAGGGATAAGTTTTTTAAAAATCAATAAAAATGACTATAATTGATGATAATTGAATTTACCATTTCAAATCACGGACTGAAAGGACCACTTAATTTACCTCTTACTATCAACAGTGGCCAGACCAGCCAGCCCCCATGGAAAAAAACTAATTCACACTTTCAGGAACTTATTCTAGTTGATGGTATACCCTGTCTAGTTAAAATTAACTCTGATGACATTCCAAGAGAAGGTCAAATTAGAATAATTGCGGAACACCCTGAAAATCTGTCAATTAAAAGTATTGAAAGTTCTGTTCGGGAAATATTTGACCTGGACTATGATCTGAACCATTTATACCGCTTTTTGCAGGAAGATCCGAAACTGGCACCTACCATTGACTTTTGCAGGGGTCTTAGACTATTCAAAGCCCATAATCCTTTTGAATGCATAATATCCTCTATATCCTCATCAAACTGCTCTATTAAGCGTTGGACGCGTTCCATCGACGATGTTAAAAGGAAATGGGGGGACGGGTATCGTTTTAGTTCGGGTGATTTTTACACCTTCCCCACTCCAGAAGTTCTGAGTAAAGTACCAGAACACGACTTAGAAGAAATGCAACGAGCAGAAGACAATCTACCAGATGATTTCATTTTTGACAGAAATCTTCGCTCCTGTGGTGTTGGTTACCGGGCTAAATACATTATCAAGGCATCTGAAATGGTTCAATCTGACATTGATCTCCAGAAACTGGCCAAGATGAAGTATGAAAAAGCCTTTGACACCATCCTTGAATTACCTGGAGTGGGTCCTAAAGTGGCGGACTGTATCCTGCTCTATGGTTTTGGAATGGGAGAAGCCTTTCCAGTGGATGTGTGGATTAAAAGAATCATAGAGCATTTATACTTTTCTAAAGAAGAACTGAAACCAGAGATTGTACGGGAATTCGGTAGGGAAAGTTTCGGTGACTTTGCAGGGTATGTGCAGCTTTATCTATTCCATTACGCCCGGAAATCCGGACTTTTAGAATCACTGGCTAAAAAATGAAAAAGTGGGGAATGATTTTATTGGTGAATGAATCCCATTTAAGGAATTAGTAACAATCCTATTCTTCTGCATTTTTCAGATCATGGATACTAATGATCAAAAATATTGCAAAAGCTATGATACCCACGTAGTTATACATTGAATTCTGATTGAGAATGAAAGTCTGGAAAATAAGAATAATTAGTATAATAGAAATCATGATAACTGCTATCTGGCTTAAGTTCTTATTCATACACAAATACCTCCTGAATTGCTCTGGAAAACATTTTATTAATTAAAGTATAGTTTATCTCGCTCCGGGAAAAAGGTTATAACAACATTTTTTATGTAGAATCCCATCACTGGCCTATCCAATTCAATAGATTTTTTATTTATTAATTACTTTTATGGATTTATTATAAATTTTCAGCTTACCAAGTCAGCTGGTAATCCCTGCTGCAGACATTTCTCCAGGATCCTTTTAAGCTTCCTCTGGTTTAGTGGCCAGGCCATGTAAAGTGCTGCTTTTAACTTTAAAAGAGCTGATGGTGCAGGTGGTTCCATGAGTTTACGCATCTTGGGTGTGTCTGGGATCCCTGCTAAGTGTAAGATATTAGGAAGGGCGTCGGCATAATAAACTGACTCAGCAAAACCTTTTCCCAGTAAACGGCCTTCAGGGTTTCTGATATAAACTCCACCTTCACTGTACTGGGCTCCGCTGGCATTGTAACCAGTTTGCCCTCCGCTTACTATGGGGGTCATGGTAAATCTGCGGATATCCTCTGGTAACATGTCCTGGAACTGAAAATTCCACTGGTTGGGATACCAGGTATTGGTGATGAAGTAATTCAGAGGATCGGATGATTTAACACTCTTAACCCACTGGTCGATCTCCAAGGTCCCCTTCACATCTACCACCTTAGAATTTTCATCAATGTACTGTCCCTTTACTGCCACGGTCATGGTGCCTGGTGGTTGTTCACCGGTTTGCCGGTAGTATTCCAGATTTTCATCAGTATGGGGTGCGTACATGGTCATTTCCCGGTCTCCTTCAAACTGGGCCATGAACCAGTCCCATCCCCTGGAATGGGAAGTTTTTGTGAGGATATTGGCTGCTCGTGCTACTTTACACCTGCTGTTACCTAATGGTTCCAGGGCGTTGCCCCACTGGTGGTCGAACCAGAACTGTCCCTGGGTGAGGATAATCTCCTCTCCATCCAGTTTGATAATACTACCCGGCTCCAGGCGGAGGTTAGTTGCTGAATAATAAAGAGTACCAACTTTACAGCAGCAGGGAAGGCATCCTTTGTTTCCCTGGAGAAGGAAATCCTTTTTTGATGATAATCCAAGGTCCACTTCCATCTCCACATCATCTTCCCCTCCCTGATTAACCCCCCAGGCCTGCACCCTTAGGGGGAAGAGCTGATCCTCTCTTTCGGAAAGGATTCTGTTCTTGCCTGCTTGATAATGGAAGGGTTCATTGGAAAATTTCAAAAGTCCCGTGGTTCCGGCAATGGCAAATGGTCGGGCCTGGAGGTGTTCTTCACCAGCCTGAGCTATGGCCAGTTGCATTTCAAATATTTGATTATCCCAATCACTTAAACCAAAACTGTGGGCCATCCCAGGGGGTAGTAAAGAGTAGCGGTAGAATGAGACCAGAATTCCGTATTCTCGTCTGCGAGTGTCGCGACAGTTACCTACAAAGAAGTGCCAGCCCACCTGGTATCCCAGTTGCGGGGCGAAATCCCGGGGAAATTCTATGTTTGATTCATCAGGGATATCCTGATATCCCCGGCTGCTATCCATCCCCAAGAGGTGGTTCATGGCATAGGCCTGTAAAAATGTTAGCGAATCACAGTGCTCCAGGAGTTTTTCGTATCTTTTCCTGTAACTGGGTGTGAAAGAATCAGGATTCTCCAGAAGTTCACTTATTCGATGGTGCATTCTCTTTCCAAATGCATCGGGACTGTTTTTCTTACTGAGAATGCGTTTCCTTGCAGCTTTAGGTACATCTTTAGCCTTGAATTTTTTCATCCAAAGGGCTAAGGCAATATTTTCTCTTGTTAAATCATCCAAATCATTGAGTGCATCTTTTACCATTGAACAAGCTCCACCAAGTAAATCTAAACCTATGATTGATTGAACAATTGCAGGATAAAGTTTATTCATGGGGATTTATTAGACTTATGCCAATTTTTTACTGTCACCATGATCTTTTCAGTTCATACCCTGATAGTAAAAGAAGAATGAAAAGAAATGAATAAAATTATTACCATATATCTGCATATAAGCATATCCTATAGATAATGAGTAAGAAATAATCGCTGCTAATGATGAATAAGGAACTGATTAGATGGGAGAACTTCAAAAAAAGCTTGATAAGATCCAAAAGGAGTTTGAAACTTCATATGCAGAGATTATGGCATTTTTAGAGGATAGATACTGCTGGAAGTGTCCCATGCGCACTAGCCGCACCCAATCACGCTGTGGTGAGGTACACGCCGGAAGAGTTCTTCAGGAAAGTGTTGAGGAAGGTACACATTCTCATTTAAAAAATTTGAAGATTCCCGAAGCAGAAATAGAAGCACTGCTACTTAGAATAATGAAAAAGAAAATTAAACGACAGGGCGGGAAACAACGGGAAAATACTTTTATCTTTAAAGTACATAGCAAACAGAGTCCAGACTTGAGACCAGGAACTTATTTGCAGGTTAAAATTAACCCCCGTAGATTGAAACCCGGTGAAGAAATACTGATCTCTCCTGAACCATTAGAAAATCCAGTTTTGGGGTCTGTAGCCCTGATTACTGGTTTCCCATTTATTATAGTGCCCGTGCAGAAATTCTTCCATGAAGGCAATTTCTGGTACGTTGAAGTTGAAAATAACCGTATTATTCCTTTAGAATCTGTCTTTGCTGTCTTATTAAAGAATTTGAAGCAGGGCAATTCCCTGCTTGATTAATAAATAATTATAATGCTATTTTAATGATAAAAAAACTATTCACAAAATATTTATAAAAAATTTTATAAAACTTTCAAAAATGAATAAATAATCTTATAGCAAGTGTTTATTATGCATGGGGGTGATTCAATAGAACAGAATGAGGAAATGGATGTTTTCCGAGCCAAAATTTTGAACATGCTCCCGGTTAGCAGTTTGAAAGAGATTTCTGATGTGTTTTTCCAAGAAACCAAGAGGTTGCTTAAAAGCAGTAGCTGTTATGTGGCATTTGTGGACCCTAAAAATGGGGATAGTGTAGGAATTTCATTTTCTCACCTTACAGAATCCTGTCAAATGTATGAAAACATTGGTGAGGCCAGATTCAAGGTATTGAAGGATGGTAGTTACGGTGGACTGTTAGGTTACTCCCTGGACACAGGTGAATCCGTATTCGTCCATGATATAAAGAGTCACCCCGCAGCACATGGGCTTCCCCCGGGTCATGAACCAGTTAATCAATTTTTATCAGTTCCAGTGGTTTATGAAGGACAAATTATTGGTCAAATTGTTGCCGGGAACCCTGTAGAAGATTACACCCCGGAACACGTGGAAATTGCTGAAAAAATTGCAGAAATCTATGCAATTGTTCTTAAAGAGTTATTATACTCAGAGTAGAACTTAAATCTGTCTTAAAATATAGTTTTATAATAAATAAAAGAAAAAAGGGAGAAAATAGGGAGAATATTATTTTTTCCGATAATTGAACTTCGCTCCCTTAAAAAGGCCACAAACCACCAGAATTAGAGCCGGGGCAAGTATCCATAGGGGTACACCGGTTTTTTGCATGGTCACAGTCTTAAAACCTGCATTGACATATCCGGATTCAGAGGAAGAACTAACCGTTGCCAGGAGAGATCCGGGTGCAAGATCCTGTTCTCCACGGTCCCGGACAAATATATCCGCATATCCATTGGTGTCACTTGCAACCAGGTTAGTGGCGAGTGACTCAAATGCCACATAGCGACCGTTTGCACTGATGGTGGGGAAAGTATAAAATGGGCTGTTTCCATTGCCCTGTTCTCCTGCAGCCCCTACACTAACCCGTTCCATGGTCATGGTAAACAGATCACAGACGAAAATATCGAAAAACCCGTTGGTATCGTCCGGAACCAGGTTGGTAGCCGATGAAGAAAAAGCTACATATCGGTTGTTGGCACTAATCACCGGGAAGGTGCTCCAGCCACCAGTGGCTTCTGTTCCTCCCATACCCACACTGATACGTTGGGTTTGATGGGTTATTCTATCATAAAGGAACACATCAGCCAATGCGTTGGTGTCATCAGGCACCAGGTTGGTTGCCTGGGAATAATATACCACGTACCTGCCATCAGCACTGATGGCGGGCCAGGCACTCACTGCATTGGCTTGTACTCCTCCAGGTCCTAAATTCACTCGCTCAGTCAAGTGTAAGATGCGGTCATGCACAAACAGATCATTTTGCCTGTTTGTATCATCCGGCACCAGATTAGTGGCTGCTGAGTCGAATACCACGTACCTGCCATCAGCACTGATCCAGGGGCAGCAATTACCACCACTCCAAGAATTTCCCTGTGCACCTCCCGGACCCAGACTAACACGCTCCATTAGCCCCGTATCCCGGTCATATACAAATACATCAGCCCGGTTGTTAGTATCATCCGCCACCAGATTGCTGGCATAGGACCAGAAGGAAACGTAACGGCCGTTTTCGTTTATGGCACACCATACACTCATACCATTAGATTGAGCACCAGCCCAACCTTTGCTTACCAGTTCTGTGGTGTGAGTGTAACGGTCATGGACAAATATATCAGTTTGCTGGTTGGTGTCGTCTGCAACCAGGTTAGTGGCCTCTGAATTGAAGACTACGTACCTGCCGTTAGCACTAATAAAAGCACACCTGCTGTCGTCATTTGCTTGAACTCCTCCCGGCCCTACACTGACACGTTCCGTGGTATGGCTGATTCGATCATGCACAAAGATATCATAGGCCTTGTTGGTGTCATCAGGAACCAGGTTGGAAGCACCTGAGGTGAAAGCAACGTACCGGCCATCAGCACTGATAGAAGCACTGGCACTATCCAGATCACCTTGTGTCCCATCTGAAGCTATAGAGACCCTTTCAGTGGTAGGATAAGCTGCCGTGGACTGACAGCATAGAAATAAAGAAATTAGGACGCTGAAGGTAATTATTAACCATATTTTCACATTTTCACCCCCCTTTACAATTATTAACCATATTAATGAGGATATTTTTAGATTAACCTCTGATTATTAGATTAATCTTAATCCATGCTTAACTATTTTTAAAATAAATCTTTAACTTTCAAACCCTCTCTTAGTATCTGTTCTTCACTAGTAATATTTCTTTGCAAGGTCAATTTAATAGAAAATACTAAGTATTAAGAAGACTTCCGTAGATGCTCATGTGCTACTTAAAAAATATCTCACCAGTTTAATAAGCTAAAAACCCTAAAATATAATTTAATAAAATCCCTGTTTATTTTAAATTGTTAAATATCAAATGGTTTCTTTTAACCGCATTAGTATGAAAAATGATCTGTCTGATTGAGGGATTATGATCAAATAAAGAAAATTAAGAAAAAATAGAAAATGAATAAAAAATTAGATTTAAAAAATTAGATCAAATAATTTACTCATCAGTTACTGTGACCTTATTCATCACATCTCCAGGTTTAATGGCGTTAACCACTTCCATTCCCTTAACCACTTTCCCGAAAACGGTGTGCACACCATCCAGGTGGGGTTGTGGGGAGTGGGTGATGAAGAACTGGCTGCCACCAGTGTCCTTACCAGCATGGGCCATGGATAATGCACCAGTTCCATGCTTATGGGGGTTTATTTCACATTTTATGGTGTAACCGGGTCCTCCAGTTCCATTACCCTTGGGACATCCGCCCTGGATTACAAAGTCAGGTATCACCCTATGGAAGGTTAGTCCATCGTAGAATCCACTGTTGGCCAGTTTTTCGAAGTTGGCCACGGTATTAGGTGCTTCGTTTTCAAAAAGTGTGAGTTCAATATTTCCTTTATCAGTTTCGATAACTGCTTTTTTCATAATATATTCACCAAGAAAAAATTTAATTTACTCGTTTATAAAGTTTGATGCGTGTTTTCCTTAATTTATGAAAATGCTTTATTGATACGATAAGATAAAAGTTCCGTTTTAAACTTAGAAACCCTAAAAAAACTGATTTAGGGTTGATGTGGGTCCAGAACACCCTGATGACCCATCATTGATGAAATAAGCATTCCAAGACATCCGGCTACAATCCATGCTATTCCAGCTAAAAAATCCCCTTCATATAGCATATAGCCACCAATGCCCAATAATATAACAGCGCATACTAGAATAATAGTTTTCCGTATTTTAACTGCCTTGATAGGTTTTCCTAGTTGGGGAGAAACTGACAGGAAGATCACACCCAATGTGATCCATGTAACTGCCTGAGAAGTTTGACCCATGTAAAGAGAATAAATTCCTATAAGCAGGAGAATGATTGAACCTGTATATAAAATGATTTTTTGATTATCCATAACATAACCCTCCAAATAAACTTAATTTTCGGACTAATGTGAATTTGATAGGTTTCATCTACAACTATAGTAATATAACTAGGAACCCATTAGTTATTAGATCTTCATAGAAATATTCACATTTGGGGTTTTTTGAAATATAATCTTTATAAACCTTATCCATATAACAATTATTAAAGAGAGGCAATTAAAGAGAAGCAGGATTGAAAATTCATCCCCATCTTCCCCATCTTATATAAACACTGAATTTATTGCTTTATGATCAAGGGCATTAAAAATGAAAAAATGACAGGATACCTCTAGGATGGTTAAAATACCTTAATTAAGTTTTTGTGAGTGATATTATGAATACTGAAGAAATTATGGCTTTAGATAAAGATTATGTTATGCAAACTTACGGCCGGCAGCCATTGGCTATAAAAGAGGGTAAAGGAGCTGTAGTTTGGGATATGGAAGGTAATCCATACATAGACTGTGTGGCAGGGATTGCAGTTAACAATGTTGGACATGCCCATCCTCATGTGGCCCAAGCAATTAGCAAGCAGGCTCGCAAACTCATTCACACTTCCAATCTTTACTATACTGAGGAACAGGTTCTCCTGGCCAAACTCCTGGTGGAAGTATCACCCCACCAGAAAGCCTTTTTCTGCAATAGTGGAGCAGAAGCCAATGAAGGATCCATTAAACTGGCCCGGAAATTCACAGGTAAAGGGGAGATAATAGCCATGGAAAACAGTTTCCACGGGCGAACTATCACCACCATCACCGCTACTGGTCAGCATAAGTACAAAAAGGGATTCGGCCCACTCACTCCCGGATTCAAACACGTGCCTTACGGCAACTTGGAAGCAGTAAGCCAAGCTATCACTGATGAAACTGCTGCCGTGCTAGTGGAACCTGTGCAGGGAGAAGGTGGGATAATAACCCCTCCTGATGGTTATCTGGCAGAGTTGAAGAAAATCTGCCATGAGAATGACGTCCTCTTAATATTTGATGAGGTGCAGACTGGTTTTGGACGAACTGGGGAGATGTTCGCATCCCAGACCTTCAAGGTTACTCCAGACATAACTGCACTGGCCAAGGCCATTGCCGGGGGTTTCCCCATGGGAGCCATACTGGCCAGTGAAGAAGTGGGTAGTGCATTCCAACCCGGGGATCATGCCGCGACATTCGGTGGTGGGCCACTGGCTTGTGCGGCTGGTTTGGCTTCGGTGGAGACCATTCGAAAAGAAGGTTTACTAATAAAGTCTCGGGAAAATGGAGCATACTTTAAAAACGAGTTAAAAGAGCTATTCCTGGATCATGGATTGGTGGAAGATGTGCGGGGAATAGGATTAATGCTGGGATTAGAGATGGACATCCCCTGCGCCAGTATAGTTGATGCCATGCGAGAACAGGGCGTTCTGGTGAACTGCACTGCGGATACTGTCCTAAGATTTGTCCCTCCATTAGTTATCAGCAAAGAGCAGATCGACAATGTTACTGATCGCTTAGATGAAGTTATAGGACGATTATCCGATTAAATTATAATATTAATGGATATTAATGTATAATATCCCCTCACATTTTCTTTTTCGAAATTTTCTTTTTGGAATATTTTTTTCTAAAAAAACCGGAAGTGAATTATACACTTCAATGATCACAATGATTATATACTGGTAAATGGATAAATTTAGTGTTTACTTCTTTTCGGAGGAAAATTTTTATGAACTTACACTTTAAGACCAATGAAAAAGGCAATCTGGACATTGGTGGTGCCGATGCTCTTGAACTTGCCCAAAATTATGGAACACCTCTTTATGTAATAGATGAAATGAGAGTACGGGAAAACTACCAGAAAGTACAACAGGCATTCAGTGCAGAATATGAGGACTTCCAAATATTCTACGCTGCCAAGGCCAACACCAACCTGGCAGTTATGCGGATACTGGAGCAGGAAGGTAGTGGTATTGATGCTGTATCCCCTGGAGAGATATACACCGCTCTTCTGGCAGGTTTTGAACCAGAACGGATTCTTTTCACTGGGAATAATGTTACCACCGAGGAGCTAAAATACGCCCTTGAGGCTGGAGTGCGCATAAACCTGGACTCCGTATCCATGCTGGAACGACTGGCAGAACTTCCTGGAGCAGAGGGGACAAAAATATCCTTCCGTGTGAACCCTATGGTGGGAGCTGGCCATCATGACCACTGCATAACTGGTGGTGAGCTTTCAAAATTTGGTATTATGGAACATGAAGCAGTTGAAGTCTACCAAAAATCCCAGGAGCTTGGTTTCAATCCAGTAGGAATTCATACACATATTGGTTCCGGTATTCTTGATCCTGAACCATTTAAACTGGCAGTTCAGGTGCTGATGGATGTGGCGGGACGAGTGCATAACGAAGCTGGGGTGAAATTCGAGTTCATAGACTTCGGGGGAGGTTTAGGAATACCTTACACTCCTGAAGAATCTTTGCTGGATATTGAAAACTTTGCTAAGGAGATAGTAGCTCTTTACAAGGATAAATTAAACGAACACAGTATTGGTAACCCCACCATGTGCATAGAACCCGGAAGATACATTGTAGGAGACGCAGCCTATCTTTTGACCAGAGTAAACACTGTTAAACAGAGTTACAGGAAATTTATAGGAGTGGATGCTGGTTTCAACACACTGTTACGTCCCACCATGTACGGATCCTACCATCACATACTGGTGGCGGACAAACCCCTGGCAGAGCCTACAGAGAGCGTTGATGTGGCCGGGAATATCTGTGAATCTGGAGATCTTTTCGCCAGAGACCGGCCCCTGCCTGATATCCAGGAAGGAGATGTTCTGGCTATTATGAATGCTGGAGCGTACGCTTTCAGTATGGCCAGCCAGTACAATTCAAGACCAAGACCAGCTGAAGTTATGGTAAGTGATGGTCAGGCAGATGTAATCCGGGAAAAAGAGACCTTTGCTGACCTTTTATCCAAACAAAACCTTCCTTTGAGGTTTTTAAAATGAGTGAAAAAATAATTCTACTTTTTCACAAAATGCATGGTCTGGGAAACGATTACATAGTAATTGATGAGTTCACAGAAGAGCTCATACCAGAGCAGAAGAAAGCAGAAATCGTCCGGCAACTTTGCACCAGAGGTTTCTCCATAGGGGCTGATGGCGTTATATTCGTATCTCCATCTGACACCGCGGACATAAGATTCAGGATATTCAACAGTGACGGTAGTGAAGCTGAGATGTGTGGAAATGGAATTCGCTGCTTTGGTAAATATGTTTATGAAAATGATGTTCTGAAACAGAATAAGATGAGTGTGGAAACCCTGGGAGGAATCAAAAAACTCGTATTAAAAGTTGAAAGAGATTTTGTGGAATCTATTAGGGTTGATATGGGAAAATCTACCTTCAATACCCTGGATGTACCCATGATCACTGATTATGATGAATTCATTGATCAGGAGCTTGAAGTTGACAGTGAATTGATTAAATTAACTGCCATTAATGTTGGTAATCCACATGCAGTTATATTCACCGAGAATTTAGACGAAGTTGACTTGGACCGTCTGGGTCCTCTTATCGAGAATCATGAAGCATTTCCCGAAAGGACTAACGTACATTTTGTGAATGTTATAAATCCTCAGGAAGTGGAAATGCTCACCTGGGAAAGAGGAGCTGGTTTTACCATGGCTTGCGGCACTGGAGCTACCGCTACGGTTATTTCCGGGTATAAAATGGGCCTCCTTCAAAAAGATGTTCTGGTACACCTCCCTGGAGGAGATCTGGAGATCTCAGTATATGAAGATGCAAACGAACTGGGTGCATTCATGGAAGGGGACGCTGTTAGTGTGTTTGAAGGAATAATGGAGTTGGAATTATAATATACAAGATTAAAATGACTCCATCCACCATCTTACATAATTAATTAAATTCTGTAAAAAAAACATATACAGGAAGTGTTTGTTTGGCCTTAAAAGACTGGTCTGATGATTTAAAATCTAATGGAGTTCCTTTTATTTATTGTGCTCCACCAGGCCCTAAATCCAGGGATAATATTCTGGAAGCAAAAAAATATGTAACCAGTTACTGGGCAGGTCAAGGGAAAAGTGGAAATGGTTGGGATCTGCCTTTAACTGTTAAAAGAGTTGCTAACAGCCTAATAGAAGATGTGGATGGTAATGTTTATATCGACTTAAATTCCGGTATCTCGACTGCCAATTTTGGGTATAACAATCCTTTTATCTGGAGCCGTGCCCAGAAAATCATGGAGGAATACGGGATCCTGGGGATTTTCCCCTCCAATGATTACAATTTACCCCTCATGACAGCTGCCAGTAAAAAAATCCTGTCAACGGTTCCTAATGGCCACAGATACAGAGTTCACTATGCCTGTGATGGAACTGAAGCCAACGAGGCTGCACTGAAGACTGCAATTAGTTATACTGGCCGATCGTGTGTAGTATCATTTATGGGTTCCTTTCTTGGGAGGACCATGGGTTCTTTATCCTGCATGGCCCAGAAATCCAGGGATGCGGACACTTTCCGTTCACTTCGCTCCAGTAACATCTACTTTGCTGAAGGAGCCAACTGTCCCAACTGCTTGTTCTGTGATAGTCCGGATAGTTGTAATGGTTACTGTATTGAAAAATTCCTTAAGGATAGAGTTTTAACCTTTCAGGTAAGTCCAGAAGAAGTTGCTGCTTTCATAATGGAACCATACATTACTGGGGGTTTGATGAACCCGGCTCCACAGGAGTTTTTGAAATGTGCCCGGGAGATCTGTGACCAGTATGGGATTGTACTGATTTTCGACGAGGTGCAGAGTGGTATGGGTCGCAGTGGCCGGATGTGGGTTCATGAACACCATGGGATTGAGCCTGATATCTTCACCAGTGCCAAATCACTGGGAGGGGGTATTAGTCCCCTGAGTGCGGCTTTCATAAAGGAAGAAATAATGGAAGAAGTTCCAGCTTACCATGGATCCACCTATGGCGGTGCACCCATCTCCTTAGCAGGTAACATGGCTGCCATGGAGTACATGGACCAGAATAAACTTCTGGAAAGAGTTAATAAACTTGGTAAAATTATTGAAAACCGATTCCTTGAATGGACAGATTACTCTAATGTTTGGCAGACACGTGGCTGGGGATTGTTAAAGGCTGTGGACTTCCGGGAAGACAAAAACAAACCACTGGTAGACTATAAAAATAAAATTCAGGGTGAGTTATTCAAGAAGGGTGTAATCACCATGTCTGGTGGTCAGGGCAGATATCTTTCCATGTTAAGGATAATACCTTCATTCACCATTCCCCTAGACCAATTGTCTATAGGTCTGGATATTTTTGAAGAAATTATCAGTAAAAATTAAGAAGCGCATGTTTTAGTGATGATAAGGCACGTGAAATCAATTTAAATGCTAATTTTTTCGTTTTCGGCACTTTAAGCCTTATTTTTTTTATTATTTTAATTTAGAATTTAACCATCAGGAAGCTTATCTTTCAATTGAAAATAAAAATTGATAAACCCAAGTAATTGATAAAACCTAGCCCCAAAAAAAGACATGGGATCATGAAATATTTAGGATAGTAAGATTTAGGATAGTAAGTCAATTGTAAAGATTTAAATAACCATTATTGTGACTTAATTTCCTCTAAAACTTCTTTTAAGACAATTGCATTGTTTTGATCTGCACCACCAGCTGTGTATACTAATGTTACAGTTTCTTTTTCTTTTTCCAATTCAAGAATCTGGTTTAGAAATTCAGATTTGTCCTTTAACTCTTCTCTGTATTTATCTTTAAATTCTTCCCAGTTTTGAGAATTTTGACTTAACCAGCGACGGAGATCATGACTGGGTGCAATGTCTTTTAGCCATACATCCATTTTTAATCTTTGTTTAGATACTCCACGGGGCCATACTCGATCCACCATGATTCTGTAACCATCCTTTTGTGCTGGGGACTGGTAGGCTTTTTTTATTTTAATCATTTTTTATCACTGATTATAATATGTTTGACATAGTACATTATATTAATGGAAATATTGCTCAAACTCAACTTTTTTGTATATAGTTATATTTCTATTAGTGGGAATAAGCTAGGTAAAAATTAATTAAATGTGTTTATTTGGTTTTATTTTATTAACCCACTACTGTATCAAATTATTAATAAAAAAATCATTTAAATTAAATTAATCAAAAAAAATAGCTGTTGATGACTTTTGAATATGTTAGGTTAGTACATAGGACACTGATAAACACTGATAATTTTTAATCTAAATAATTTAAGTTTTTTAAGGTTTAAAATTTAGTTGAATTTGAATGCTTTGAATCGAGTCAAAACTGATTTTCAAGTCTAATAGAATTCCTTGCTAATTGATGCTAGATGTATTTATTTTGTTAAATAGACGCACTCCCTTCTTAATTTAAGTAGCTCTTTCTTCTTATCTTGGAGGTCTTCCACTTTTTCCAGTATTTGCGGTAACTTACCCTCTATGCATTCCACTGTATCATCCTGATGTATCCAAGTGCAACCATCACAACTCCACACATTCTTTTCTTTGATCCAGTGCCCACCAGTGGAGGGGTCTGCACAGGGATAGAAGGGGCAATAACAAAAAGTGCAGTTTTGGGGATGGCTGTGACAGGGATAGAACTCACATGATGTATTAGAACCTTTGCTACCCTCCCCAGCCAAATATTTATGGTAAAAATCCAGTGCCAGCGGATGAGTTGAATAGGGAATGATATAACCGCGCGGTGTAACCATTTTTCCATTATCCACGTAGGTAAAAGTGTTACCAACAATTACAGTGGTGTTCATATCCACTTCCTCATCTTGAAGATCTTCTAAAGAAACAATTCTAACCATCGAGCCATCTTCACTGGTTTTCACCATTCCCACCGGAGTTTTGGAGTTTCTAATACTTCTTATAATGGTTAAAGCCTCTTTTAATGGTTCAGTTCTTCGTTTGCTGCGAGGGTTGTAGAAAACTATGATAAAATCAGACTCACATGCGGCGCGAACCTTTCTTTTAATCTCAGACAGAGGTGTTAGAATATCACTTAGACTGATGACTGCTAAATCGTGTAAAGGAGCTCCTAAAAGTGCGGCTGAATAGTTAGCTGCAGTTACCCCTGGGATTACCTCAACTTCCAGGTCAGAGTATTTTCCCATTACTTGATAAAGCACGTTGGCCATCCCATAGACACCAGGATCACCACTGCTAATTAAAGCCACCTTAAAACCTTTTTTGGAATATTGAATAGCTAGTTCTGCCCGGTCCACTTCCTGACCCATGCCCCGGGAGATAACTTTCTTCCCATCCAGAAGATCATCTATCTGGCGAGTGTATCCACCATACCCAATTATCACATCAGCCTCTTTCAAAGCTTCAAGCGCCCTTATAGTCATGTCACCTCGACGAGGTCCGATGCCAACTACTTTTATCATTTTTTTCCCATCCACTGGTTTTTGATTTTTATGTGTTGTACAGTATGCGGGTGGAGGTTATCACTATGGTGGCCACATCAATCTGCACCCCGCCTGTTTTAGGCTTGGCTATGGCAGTGGCAGTTAGACTATAAGTTTCATTGGACTTGATCACAATTGGACCTCTGGATGCATTCCCAATTTTTCCACCTGTCTGGGAGTCCTTGTAACCTAAAGCAGTGATATTAACATTTATGGTTTCCTGGTTGGTGCTCTGATCAGTTTGTGCTGTGAGACTCTGCAGGTTAATTCCATCAACACCAGAACGGGCCTTCAAAGCTTCAACCACTTCATTATCATTGAGTATCTTGAGATTCTTAGGACTGTTAATTTTCGGAGTTCCCAAGTTCAATAGTGAGCTAATACCATTTATTTGCATTTCAAATAAATCTGAAGGATTGGGTGCTTGCTGTGTTACAATAGTATAGGATGCAAACAAACCTGCCTCAAAAAATACAACGAAAAATATGAGGAAAAGAATAACCTTAAGTGCTCTAGACAATAATACCACCTTACACTAATTAATTAATTTATTCAGTTGATCTTATAAATTTGCAGCTTGATTATGAGTTAATTATGTTGTATAATTGATAATCCTATGCTTGAATCATTTTTAGTAGGAAAAAACATCAAAACACGAAAACTTATCATTAATATGTATAAATTTTTGTGGTTATTTACCAGTATATAAAATCATAATATTAAACTATATGTGTAAACAAATCCTAGTCATTAAATCTTCTATAAAAATTCAAAGATCTTACTCTCAGTCCTTCTAAACCAGCTCCTTAGCTATTGTATATCTTAAATCATGTGGAAATAAAAGGAAAATAGGTGTAATTAACTTAAAAATTTAGTTAATTTCCATTAAATATAATCTATTTATGGTAATTAAATAATTCTCGGTCGGTAGTGTTGTCTATATTTTATTGGGTGATATTTTAATGTTTGGTATGACCAAAAAACAATTCGTTAAAAAAAGTAAGAATTGTTTGAAAGATACCGGAGTTGAGCTCCTAATAATTAGAGAAATCTTCAGTAAAGAAAAAACAGGGAAATTTGCCGAATATGAGGCTTATAAACAGCTTGAGAACGTGCGAAAAAATATGGAAGATATCTTTTTTAAATATGAATCCTTAAAACCACCAGTAAAATGCAAGGCTCTACACAGGAAAATATTGAATTCTCTTATAATCATCCAGGAAGCCGTGGTACTTAATACAGAATACTTACTTTTAATTCAGGAGGGTTCAGAGGAGTTGGCCCAAGAAAAATATAAAAAATCATTTAATGAATTAGAAAAATTCCGGGACAGGTTCAGAGAGCTTAGTCAAGAGCTTGACGTATATCTGGCCAGAAGATAAAATTCCTGGAAATAGTATTAAGATTCACATAAATAACTTGATTAATCCATTAGATGTAAAATATTAATAGGCCAATAACATAAACATGGCTCTTTTAAATAAATAAAATTCCTAAATAATCAATAATTATATCCTTAAAATCATTGGGAGTGCTCATGACTGATGAAATTATATTAAAGTTTGCAGAAGCGGATATACTACTGGAAGAGACCGCTTACCGAAAAATAAGAAATTACGAGTATTCTAAAGATTTGGTGAATTCTCTAATAAACCATCTCACCCTATCCTCCCCTGACACCATGGTCCTTACTGGTGAACATGTTGAGGAATACTTGGTAAATGAAAATTCCACAGGGAAAAAAACAGACACCAATGAAGAAATGACCCAGAGCAAACTTGTTCCCCAGGATTTTGACTTTCAAATCCTCCAGGATGCCAGTCGCAAATCATACACCAATGGAGAGATAAAAGATCTTTCCAGTTATTTTAAAAACAGATATCATAAGCTGAAAGAGCTTCTTGTAAGTAAAAGAGAGCTTAAAGATAATAATACTATTAAAGAAGCCACCAGTGTTGATGATGTGGTGAAAATCATTGGCATGGTTAATGACGTGCGATACACTAAAAACAATCATAAAATCATTGAATTAGAAGATGAAACAGGCAGTGCAACTGTTCTAATCCATAATGAAAATCATGAAATCTTTGAACTCTCTGAAAGAATTGTGAAAGATGAAGTGGTGGGTGTAATTGGAGGTAGAAAGGGAAGCTTGGTAATGGCCAGTGAACTGATAAACCCCGGAGTGCCTAGAATTGATGAAAAGTCCATGGATTTTGCCACGGTTTTCTTAAGTGACATTCACCTCGGTAGTTCCACGTTTCTGGATGATGCCTTCAACCGGTTTATAAAATGGATTAACGGAGATTTTGGTGATGAAAAGCAGAGGGAACTTGCCAACAATGTGAAGTATGTAGTAGTGGCGGGTGATATTGTCGACGGTATTGGAGTTTACCCCAGCCAGGAGAAAGAATTAATTATAAAAGATATTCATCAGCAATATGAAGAGGCAGCACGACTGTTTGGAGATATTAGCCATGTAAAAATCATTATAGCTCCAGGAAACCACGATGCAAGTCGTTTAGCTGAACCACAACCAGCCATACCCGAAGATTATGCGAAAAGCCTCTATGAATTGAAAAATTGTGAATTTGTGAGTAATCCTGCTATGGTGAGCTTAGATGGTTTGAAAGTGCTCATATACCATGGACGTAGCTTTGATGATATTGCAATGACGGTTAAAGGATTAAGTCACCAGCAATCAGACCTAATAATGAAAGAACTTATGGAAAAAAGACATCTAGCCCCAATTTATGGGGAGAGAACACCTTTAGCCTCAGAAATCGAAGACCATCTGGTGATTGATGACATCCCTGATGTTTTCCACACAGGACATGTTCATATAAACAGTTACAAAAAATACAAAGGAATACACCTCATAAACAGCGGAACCTTCCAATCCCAGACAGAGTTCCAGAAGATCTACAACATCATACCCACCTGTGCCCAAGTTCCGGTTATTAACAAAGGAAGTCTGAAAATGTTGGATTTCAACTAATACCATGTCTAAATAACTTCAATCCCAATATCAATCCTAATAATTTTTTTCTAGTAAATCCAGATAAGGTATTTCACTGTTAAATAATTCTATCATGAATGAAAGTGAACATATTTTGATAATAATTAAAAAGTAAAATTACAGACTTATGAAAAATTAATCAATTTTCATTAAGATCAACTATTATCAGGAGCTGGTATGAAATGGATAATCCTCCTTTAACTAGGGAAATATGTAAAACTGCTCATTATATCTACAATAAAGGCTTGACTCCAGGAAAATCAGGAAATATCAGTGCATTTTCCAATGAGGTTATAGCCATCACCCCCAGCGGAGTGTCACTAGGGTATGTAAAGGAAGAAGAAATATGCTTGGTTGATTTAGATGGAAATCTACTATCCGGTAGTGAAAATCCGTCGTCTGAACTTCATCTTCATCTAGAAATCTACCAGAACAGGGATGATGTACATGCAATAGTGCACACTCATTCCTCTTATGCCACTGGATTTGCTCTAGCTGGGAAAATGATCGAACGTTTAGAAGGTTTTGGAGTGAGAAAAACTCCCTTCTTAAAAATGGTTGATTATGCTGAGCCAGGTAGCAGTGAACTTGCCAAATTAGTAGCTCATGGATTGGAAGACGAAGATGTGGTTATTCTTAAAAATCACGGACTGGTAGCCATTGGTAAAAATCTTTTTGAAGCAACTCTACTGGCTGAATTCGTGGAAGAAACAGCAAAAACCCAGTTTGTGTCTTGCGTGTTAGGAAGCATGGATTTTTGATTTTGATTTTTCCAAAATAATCAATATAAGTCCTAATAGAAATTCCTCATAGAAAATCTTGATATAAATCTTTGGCTCTGTCCAAAACTTGGGGGATTTCAAAAATCATGAAATGACAATAAAATATTTCTATTCTCGTTTAAACACATCATTTTCTGAAATAAAAACCTAAAAACTTTTATAATAAGTGGAGCATAGTA
>JACBOA010000014.1 GCA_013403005.1 Methanobacteriaceae archaeon
AATTGATAAATATTTCGATTCTTAAGACCCTATTATGATATATGGAGATTTTTCGATTGTACTTTTATTAAAGACATTCGGATAAGAATTGATGTGTGAAATCATGTCCAAACAATTCATAAATTTCCATATCAAATCAGACACCATGTTGAACTAACTATTACCTAACTTAAATATCATCACTCATACTAGTAAGTTCTGCCAGACTTTAAAATATTTTTAGGAGTTTTTATGAATAAGAAGCATAAGATAATCTCATTATCAGTGATACTGGTTCTTTTACTGGTTATGACCTATTTTTACATGGAGCAGGTTTTTTATCCTCAGGAATTCCCACGAGGACCTACTTTAACAGAGAGTGATCGGGTGCTGATTATTGCTCCCCACCCTGATGATGAGGTTATCTGCAATGGAGGTCTTATTCACTATTGCGTGGAAAATAAGATCCCGGTTAAGGCAGTTATAATCACTGATGGTGATGATGGTAAAACTTCTCCCCTTATCCGGTATAATGAATCAGTTAATGGCACCAGTATCCTGGGTTTGAGTGAAGAGAATGTTATTTTCCTGGGGTATCGTGATGGTAGTTTAAAGAATCTTTTAAATGATAACTGGGATTATAATAATCCATTTACAGCTGCAGATGGTTCCACCCATACCAGTTACCCTTATGCTTACCAGAAAAATGCAACTTACTCCGGTGCTAATCTCCAGGATAACCTTAAGACCATAATAGACGACTTTAAACCCAGTGTGGTTATATATCCCAGTGGAGATGACGAACAGCTGGATCATCAGGCCACCAGTGGATTTGTAGAGTACACTCTAACCATTATGCAGTATAATGGGAGCAAATATACTTATCTTTTACATCATTTACCTCATAACTGGCCAAGTCCCCGCACATACTATCCCAAATATTTTTTAGCTCCCCCATCACAACTGGTGGGAGTTGAAAATGGTCCATATTGGTTTATTTTTAATCTAAACCCTCTAAATGAGGAGATTAAGGAAGAATCTTTCCATGCCTACAACACACAGATCACATCCTCATCTTACCTCTGGTCTTTCCTGCGTAAGAATGAATTATTCGCCCAGTACAGCACCTTAAACTTAACCAAAAAATCAGGTGCAGATAATATTGACTTTTTAACCGGGTCCCCCCCATCAACCCTCTTTTATGATGCAAAAGGTGATGTGAAAGATGTAGAAAAATACAACTCCCTGGATTTACAGTCACTGAGAATTGATATTTATGAGAATAGTTCATGGATATCCTTGAAAACTGTGGCCGCAGCTTCACCAGAGGGTTTTTATAGAGTTCACTTAAAAATTTTCAATCCCGATGGGGTAGAAATGGTGAAAATTACCGTGAAAAATGGAAGTGGAGAACTGGAAAAGGAAACAAATGCTAAAAATTCAAGCCGTGAAAGTATCCCTGTAATTATGAAAAACAACACTATGCTAATTAAAATACCATCAAACTGGTTTAAAAATTCTTCCCATTTCATCATAAGTGCAGAATCATCTCTAAACTCAGAAATAATCGATTTAACACCATGGAGAGTTGTGAAAATCACTTGAAAAAAAGAGACCCTTAACTCGGGACTTAAGATCCATAAAGAATCAGATAAACTCCCCCCAAAAAAAATCTTACAAATAAATTACCCTTTCCTAACCATACTTTAGGCAGAATAAATAAAAAAAGGAGAGAATTCACCTGAGAAAAAAAATAATACAATAAACTCTAAAAGATACCCCAAGAACTTATTTAATACTTATTTCAGCTACTTCTCCCAGTTCACCTTCAACCTGGAACTGGCAATCCATGAACTTCTGGGCTGCGTAAATGTTGGTGAGGGTGTGATTGGTGAGTTCAGCTATTTTCACCCGTGATGAACCTGCTATGGCAAGGTAGGGGATGATCTGATCCCCCATATATTTATCCAGTGCAGCTGCACTTGACATGAAGGATAATAACTTATTCGCAGCTTCTTTTCCAACTATTTCTGCCCTTTTACCAGGTTGCCCCAGTGAACTGGCCCCTATGCGGGGAATGTTTCCTCCTTGAAACTCAGTCCATAAGACCAGCCCTGACCCGGGTCCCAGGGAATCCCCCTCTGTATTTATCTCAATTTCTACAGGATAACCTGCACTGTGAAGAGTTCTCTTAGCTGATTCTGCCTGCCTATGTGCAACGTGCAGGGGGAGTTTATTTGAGTATGAAATTCCTTTAATAACATCCAATTCCAGATCAAGAATATTAAGGGGTTGGAGATTCCCAACTGGTTGAATTTTAGCCTTAATCAAGCCTCCACCGCGAGGATAGTAACCCCTTTGTAATAATTCCAAGTCGGTGTGAACACCCATGGACTGCAATACAGGTAGAGTTACATGGCGAAGATAATCTACTGCTGGAGCCCAGGGAACATCAGTACCTCCTCTAATGGTGATCTCGACTTCTTCTGGTGCGAATATGGCCGGGATTATAAAAGCCTGCAGTATTAAGGAGGTACTTCCTGCTGTTTGCACATCAACCTTGAATTTACTACCCCTTAAAGAACCGGGTATAAATTTCATCTCAGTAGAACCAATGCACAAACCTTCAATCTTGGCCTTGGAGACCTTTCCAATTGCATTAACTGCATTGAGGTGCTGCATCATAAGTCCGGGCTTGGGTCTCCGTGCCCGGATGTTTGTGATACAGAATGCTTTTCCTGTTAAGGCAGATAAGGCTGTTGAAACCCTTAAAAGAGCTCCCCCTCCTTCTCTGAATGATCCATCGATTTCTATCATAAAAATCAGATTTTTTAAAAATTGCAATCCATTAAAATATTATTACATATTAAATATTACATATTAAATGGAGGTTATTATATATAAATGAAGGGAACTATTCAAAAAGGAATTACTTACATTAAGATATCATGCATCTAGGTTTATTTATTAAGGGCATTATAGATCAGGATTTATTCATAAAGATATCATTCGTATAGGATACTCAAACAGGTTTCTTCATCTGGGGATATTTGCTTCACCCTTTGCAGTGACCTGGTAATTGCGTCTATAATCTTTTTATCACTTATTCTTTCTGCATCAGCAGAGGCAAGATCCACACGTATGGTGGTTGAAACTCCAGGCATTCCCACCGCAGGAACAGTCACTAAATGGTGGTCTTTTAACAGAATCATGGCCATTAAAGTGGCAGCTTCACGTTCTCTTAGGTTTAGCCCTTCATCCGAATTATTGATCTCGTCTAACAGGTTTTTTGCAGATACCATAAACCCAGTGGGTGTTTTTTCAACTCCCCTCACCACTAACTTCAATTTCTCATAAAGTTTATCCTTCCTTTCCAGTGAGTCTATAATCCTTTGGGGATTGAAATTCTCCAGAGCCCTTACTATACCTGCGACAATGGGAGGTTGGGCTTCCAATCCAAATTTATGAGCCTTATCCTGTATCATGTCAATTAATTGTGTTTTACCCGCCATCAAGCCTGCTCTGGGACCATCCATTAACTTATCGGTGCTGGTTACAACTAGTTCTGCACCCATATCCAGTCCTCGGGGTTGATTGTATATCACGGTGCGTAATCGTGCCCCTGATGCATCATCCACCAGAACCGGGACTTGTGATTCATGTGAAATATCAATTACCTTAAGAAAATCATCTAAAGGTATTATGTGGTGGTCCATGGTAGATCCAGTGATAACCACCAGTGATGTTGCATCACTTAAGTTGAATTCATCAATATTGTCGAATTCACGGTATGTGGCACCTTGAAGCTTGACACTGCGTGGGATTGATGGATGTGAGGGTAATTTGGGTAAAAAGTGTATTACTTCCTCTCCGGGTTTTACCAGGGCTAGTATGGTTGCTAGAATAGCAGCACTGGTTCGGTTAAAGGCCAATACCTTTTCACCACCCAGGTGTTTATTACCCATTTTTTGCAGGTTTTCTCTAAAAAAAGCTTGGCCAGCATAGGTTTCCAGTAAGGATAGGTCCGACTTAGCTACAGGGAATCCTCCGGCTAAACCGGAAAGGTCGTACAAACTTTTCCTACCCTGTTCTTTAACCAGGGAAGCTATGAATCTTAAAGCAGCTTCTCTTCTTTTTACTTCATCAAGGGAAGAACAAATAAGCATTTCACTCTTCCTTAGAATCGTTTTTATGGTAGTCTGATTTTAGGATTATAGCATCATCTGCAGAGTTCTGCAGGGCAGCACTGAAACCAGGCTCAGCCCCTATAACTATGGTTTCTTTTCCATTTTCTTTAGCTTTGTTGATAATGGGTAAAAAATCAGCATCACGAGTCATGAGGGCTATTACATCAATATTAGGATTGTAAATAAGTTCCATGGCCTCTACAGCCATGTAAACATCAGTATCACCAGCAACCACGATAGGTGTAAATCCCTGATTTACAATTGCTTCAATAAGTTTATCTGAGGCATACTGGTTCAAAAGAACCTTACCAACCCGCATATTACCATATTCAGCCATTATCTCCCTTACCAGATCCAGGTTAAGACTGAATTCTTTCCTTAACATGTTAGGACCATCTACCAGCAAGCCTATATTCTTGGAACCTGCTTCTGATCTTCTAAGTGGGATGTATGAAGTCAGCTTTTCAAAACTTCGCATTGTTGTCCTCCGAACTAACACTAATGGTAAAATATAGGTTAGGGAAATGTTGGAGTAAAAATTGTAATATATATGCCCACAATGGATATTATCAAAGGATATTATATATAAGAATACCAAAAACCATTGTGACTACTCTTACCGCTTTATAGTTAATATTCGAATTAATGGGAAACCTATTCCCCAGAAATTTCCGAAATTCCCTGTTTCAATGCTTTAAAAGGCTATTAAAACCCCTATTTTTACCATCTCAATTATATTAGTAATATATTTTATAAATAACAACATATATAAACTTTGCAACATGGTGTTTCAGGCTTGAATCTCCCTGAAATTTATTTTGACATGGGAAATAGTTCCTAGAATGAAAATTTATTGCTATTTAGAAGTTGTGACCTTTGAGCTAGGATTTAAAAAAGGAGTAAATGAAAAAAAATCAATTGTAATAGTATTTTCTGATATTTTAATATATGGCTTGAAAAAAATGAACGATTTTAGTATTCTAATTTTTTTATTCTACTTCCAGGGTGAAAGCGTCACCAAATAGATCCTTTATCACTTGCATGTCTTCCTCAGGGATGTTAATTACTTCCACATCAGACATGTCACGGAAGTAGTATTCTGCATTGGCTATTTCACCTTCATCATTCATGTAAAGAAACAGGCCATCTACAAATTCCTCTGGATTTTGAGAGGGTAGGAATATTTCAAACCTTATAAGTATTTCAGAACCGGGAATATTATCCTGAAGATCTTGTTTTTTCTTATCATCCTTCAATGCCGCCCTGAACTCTTTCATCCGTGAATTAAGTTCCTTCAGTATTCTTTGTTCATCTTTACTCATGAATTCACCCAAATCTCTAATTTACTCATTGTTTCTAATAGGTTTTTATACACTTAAATAATCAGTGGACAGGTACCTAAAAAACCCATATCCATTCCCATATAATTTGATTATTAAAAAAATAATTATGGGAACTATTAATAGTTTTCCAATTTTTTTAAAAAAGGTTAATTGCCCATACTTATGGCTTGAAAATAAGGTTAATGTTTCTCATGTGAATGCATGTGAATATTAATGATTCACCTTTAGATTGGAATAAAATCAAACATTAGAATATTCTTTCTCCACAAATTCTATGCGAAATTCTGTGCCATGGTTTTTACTTAGAACAATTTCACCGTCAATCTGGTCAGTTAATATGTTTACTAAACGTAAACCCAATGAATCCGTTTTTCTGAAATCTAAATCATCAGGAAATCCTATTCCATTGTCCTGAACAGACAATACATATCGATGATCAGGGGACTTGTGGAAACTGATGTTGATTTCACCCTTCCTACCCTGGGGGAATGCGTGTTTTAAACAGTTTGATAGTAATTCATTGACAATCAAGCCCAGTGGAATCATGGTGTTAACATCCATCATAACTTCATCTACATCAAAATTCAGTTGTATTTGACTGGAGTTTGTGGAGTATGTGCGGAATAGGTCACTGGCAAGTGTCTTAATATAATCACCAATATTAATCCTTTTAAGATGGCTGGATTGGTATAACCTGTCATGGATCAGGGCCATTGACCTGGCACGATTCTGGCTATCTTTAAAAACATCAATAACTTTCCTATCTTTAACATAACGAGACTGGAGATTGAGAAGACTGGAGATGATCATTAAATTGTTTTTTACACGGTGGTGGATTTCCCTTAAAAGCATCTCTTTTTCTTCCAGAGAAATCTGAAGCTCCTTTTCCATCTTTTTACGTTCTGTTATGTCCCGGGCAATAGAAAGGGATAAATTTTCATCTTTTAACCTGAAAATATGGGTGCTGATCTCAACAGGTATTTTACCTCCATCTTTGGATATAAGAACAGTTTCAAAGGTGAATTTTTCTTTTTTCAGTAAATCCTCCATGTTTATAGGTGATTGGAAATCTTCTATATCTTTAGGGGACATTTCCAAGAGTTCTTCATGGGTATATCCCAGGATTTGGCTGGCTACATTGTTTACTTCAACAAATTTCCCTGAGATTCCATCCGGGGTGAGTTTATGCAAAAAAATAGCATCATTGGCATTGTTAAATAGAGTTCTATATTTTTCTTCACTGTCCTGCAGTGCATATTCTGCATTTTTATGTTTCAATGCCACAGATGCAAGATTAACCAAGGCTCTCAGTGCATTTTCCTCTTTTAGGTCTGCATCATTGTCCTTGAGAATAATGGCACTGCCATACAAACTGTCTTCCCATCGTAATCCAGTAATATAGATGGATTTTATGTTTAACTCCTCTTCCAACTGACGACAGGCTTTTTCAGTGAACTGTTTGCCAGTGATCTCATATAAACCACCTTCAACCTGATAAAATTGATTATTAGTTATTGATTCCCTGATTTTTTCGCTTAGAAAACTCCAGGGTATGGTTAAATCAGATAAATCGTTTTTCAGGAATTTGTGGATTGATTTTTTAATGTTTTCATTTCCAGCAGCAATATTATTTATACGGAAACTATCAGACACCTCATCAAAGGTTGAAATAATTACAAATCCATCTTCAAGCAGTAGCTTCAGTTTTTCACCAATAAACTGGTATATGTCCTGTTCAAAAGGTAGTTGTAAAAAATCACGTGCAGTTTCAGAGAGGAAATTTTCATAAAAGGAAATGATTTTTTTATTTTCAAGGGATAGTCTGTTATTTTCCTGCTCTAAATGAGAAATTCTTTCTTTTAACTTCTCTATTTCATTGATGCTTTGTGCTTTGGATTTATCCAGACCACTCATTGAATCCATCCCGGCAAATGTCTAGTTTTTTCACATTATTCATCAGTGATTTAAATCTTAATTTAACGTGAAATATTAATAGTCTTACTAGTCTATAACAGTTTTTTTGTTGTTTGAAAAACTTATAATTTTCCCCATTTTTTCTGGATAGGTTAAATGTTTTGATGGAAAGGAGTAAATTGGGTTTTATGAGTCCATCTCCATGTATTTTTGTATTGGGGGTACTTTGAATACCAGTGCATAGTACAGTAAGGGTATCAGGATTGCAGATACCAGTGATAAGATAATGTATAAGATGTCCCCCTCCATTGTTGAGGCAGAATCATTGACCCGGGTTATCAGTAAAGAGGGAGTAGTAAATACTGAGCCTTCATAATTTGAAATCACGCTGATGAAGAGGTTGTTAGCTGCGTGACCTGCTATGGCCAGTTCCAGAGTACCACTTTTAAGGGTGATGTAGGCCATGAAGGATCCGAATATAATCCAGTCCATTATGGCAATTACTGGTGCCTCAGCCACTTCCGGGTTGGCAAGATGGGGTAACATAAAGATTATTCCGTTTAAAACTGCAAGGATGAAAATATTGCGAGTTATGAATCCAGTTCCCTGTAGAATGTACCCTCTGAATAAAAGCTCTTCAGAAGTGGTTTGAACAGGCACCAGAATGATTAATAATGGTAAAAACATGAAAAATTCCAATAAATTAGGATTTAAGGATAAGGATGATGGATCCGTAATAAATTGTGGTAGTAACGATAGCCAAAACATTAAAAGGAAGTAGAGCAGAAATCCCACTCCCATGAGTTTCCAGTTCATTTTTTTCTTGGGGGTTATGAGGGAACGTAGAGATCTTCTGTGCAGGACTTTGATGATGAATACTATGGCCAGAAAATAGAGGATGTATGAAAAGTCCTGTATGATATAATTCACCAAGGGCCCCCATGTATTCACCTCTTCCGGGATAACCATACCATACCCATAAAAAACCATAAATACAATAGAGATTCCAAGCAGGTATCTCCACAGATTATTTTTCCCCTCCAAAGCAAGATCTAAAAAATTTCCCATTTATGAGGGCCCCCTTAAATCCATAATTGGCGATGATATAAGAAAATCATAATAATATTTTAGGTGGTGGTCCTATAAGAAAAGTACAATAAAATTTTAGGAGACTTCTAAGACGTTTTAGACATTTACTTAAATTTCCAGATATCCAGATTCTTAGATAGAACATTTTAGTCTAGTATGAAATCTAAATATCGTCATTTGATATCTTCATTAAAAAAAAACCTTTATTTGTCTGTGACCTTTATTTTCTGTTAATGCATATTCCTTTATTTTGAAAATATTGGTTAATAAGCTAGAAATGGATAATTCCAAATCGAATAACTCTTACCCATTAATTATTGGATTATAAATCATTATTAATTCTTTCTTTGTACTCTAATTGTTTGAAAATGATTCTAAATTCTGTTCCTTGACTATTATCTAACTTGATAGTCCCATTTAGCTGCTGAACAAGATTGTTTACAAGTTGTAATCCTAATGATTTTGTATTTCTAAAATCTATATCATCAGATAACCCCTTACCATTGTCCTTAACCATCAACTCATAAATACCTTGATTTAATTTTAAGGATACAGTTAATTCACCACCCTCATCAGGGTCAAATGCATATTTCAAACTGTTTGAAACAAGTTCATTTATTATGAGTCCGCATGGAACTGCAGTTTCAATATTTAGCCGGATTTCGGGTGCTATATCAAGTGAGAGAGTTATATGGTTTTTTTTAATATTATATGTATAGAATAGATCCCTTACCAGGCTTTCAATGTAATCGGATACATTAATTGTGGATAAATCAGGGGACTGGTAAAGTTTTTCATGGACCATGGCCATGGCTTTAATCCGGTTCTGGCTATCTTTAAGAACTTGCACAGTTTTACCTTTCACATTCATGCTTTGCAGATTTAGCAGGCTGGAAATGATCTGCATATTGTTTTTCACACGATGATGGATCTCCTGCATTAATAGCTCTTTTTCCTTTAATGAGCCTTTAATCTGTTTTTCAGCTTGCATCCTTTCAGATAGGTCCCGGATAATTGAAGTGAAGTAGGTTACATCCTCTGATTTCCATGCTGATAATGACATTTCAAAGGGAAATTCAGATTTATCCTTTTTTAATCCAATGGTGGTGACAGTTTTACCTATGAATCTATGTTTACCACTCTTTTTAAATTTCTCGAGTTCTTTTAAGTAGTCATCCTTAAATCTGGAAGGCATGAGGAGGGTTAAAGGTTGGCCAGTTAATTCTTTTTTACTGTAACCGAATATCCTGGTTAAGCTGTGGTTGAAAAATATTATATTACCCTCAGCATCAGTGGTTACAATGGCGTCAACTGCAGATTCTGCAACTGCTCGGAATCTTTCAGCACTGCGCTTAAGGGATATTTCTGCTTTTTTACGATCAGTTATATCGCGCACTGATTCGATTGCACCGTATTGTTCTCCTTTGGAGTTCAATAGTGGTGATGCAGTGGCCCATAGATAAGCACCTTTTCCCCCGTAAACTGATGGAACAAATACTTCTGCATATAAAGTTTTACCTTTTTTTTCAATGTATTCGTATTGATCACGGAATTCAGGGTTCCCTGGACGAATGAGATCTATTAAAACCGGTCTTCGGTACCCGTACCATGGAATAGCGTAGGCATGGTTACCCTGACCAATCATATCCTCCTTAGATGTTCCTGTCATTTCTTCAATGGCTTTATTCCAGGCAATGACTTTACCATTTAGGTCAATGGCAAAGGTGGCATCGGGCAGGAAATCAAATATGTCGTTTAAACGCTGCTCTGATTCTTTTAAAACTCTTTTTGATTCTTCTGTTTCAGTTATGTCTCTGATAATGGTTTGTATTAAATATTTATCTTCAATTTTTATGCGGTTTAAGTTCACTTCAGCGTAGAAGGGAGTTCCATTGGAGCGAAGATGTTTCCATTTGAAGTGTTGCGGTTGGCCCTTTAGTGCATTTTTTATTAAGGATTTGGCTTTGACTTTGGATGATTGTCCATCTGGTTGTTTTTCGGGTGAGAAATAGTAAGGTTTTTCTCCTATCAATTGTTCTCTTTTAGTTTGGAAAATCTCCAGGGCTTGCTGGTTGGCTTCGATGATGGTTTCATTTTCCATTAAAAGTATGCCATCAGCAGCATTATAAAAAAGAGTATGATATTTATTTTCACTGGCTTTCAGTGCTTTTTCAGCGTTTTTTCGTTCAGTTATATCTTCAAATGTAGTGAATACCTGATAAGGCTTTTTTTCTCCGGGTTTGAATTGGGGGACTGCATGGACTTTCAGCCAAGTGTATCCTTCTCTGGTGGGATATTTAACTCCCATAACCACATTTTTTATTTCTTTACCTGTTTTAAGAGCCAGCATGGATGGATGGTCCTTAAAAGGAAAATCAGTGCCATCTTCATGTATGGAACCAGTTATATGGTCCAATTTTTTCCCCTGCACTTCCCTCAATTTAAAGCCCATTATCCTCTCAGCTGCTGGGTTCATGGAGATTATCTGACCATTTACATCCTGATATACAACACCCTGGACCATGGTGTTGAAAAGGGTTCGGTACTTCTCTTCACTTTCTTTAATTGCTTTTTCGGATTGGATTTTTCGGCTAGTATCACGTACCAACCCCATAACCAGGGGTTGGCCTTCAATATCCACCAAAGCAAAATGTACCTCTACCGGGAATACACTTCCATCTTTACGCAGATGATGCCCATAAAATGTGAATGAATGGTCAGGTTTTATTTTATGCCATAATTTCTGGGCTTGATGAAGATTCAGGTCCTGTTCAACTTCCATAATATTCATTTTCAGGAGTTCTTCCCGGGTGTAACCTAAAGACTCGCATGCCTGTCTGTTAACATCCACCAGATTTCCATCAAAATCATGGACAAAAAGGGCATCAGCAGCCTGTTCTACCAAGGCTTTATATTTCTTTTCACTGTCTTTTAACTGGTTTTCCAGTTTATTTTTATATATTGCCAGATCAATGGCATATTTCAGTTCATGACGATCAAAAGGTTTTATGAGGTAGCCATAAGGACTTGTAAAGAGAGCTCTTTTAACAGTTGACTCCTCAGAATGAGCTGTTAAGTAGATAACTGGTATGTTAAGATTTTTAATTTCCTCGGCAACGTTGATGCCGTCAATATTTCCCTTTATTACTATATCCATTAAAATTAAATCAGGCATTATCTCCAGAGCTTTCTCTACGGCTTCTTCGCCAGCACCAGCAATGTAGGGGACTTCATAATCAAAGGATTCCAGGATACGTTTGATATCCATGGCTTCTATGATTTCATCCTCAACTAAAAGGATTTTTACTTTATCCACAATTACCAACTACTTGAATCTGTGCAGTAGATCTAGTATTATAATATTATTACTACTCGATGTTTAACTAATTTTCCTATTTTTTCACCATCCCATGTAGACTGAACAAGGGAAATTGTAGGATTTGACATGTTTAATACTAAAAACAATTATATCCTGATAATCCAAATGATTAATATCATGAATAAAATGAAAAAAAATAATAAAATGAAAAATTCAACAACTGCTAATTGCCAAAAGTAGAAAAAAAGTGGAATATTTTTTTATGAGGATTTTATAGAGGCTTGAAATGAAAACTATAAGTAAAAATGATGGAAAAAGATCCATTTCTAGAGTAGTAAACTGGAAATTATACTTAATTTTACTGATTGCAAGTATCTTTGGAGCGCTTGCAGTACTACCTTATACCCTAACTCTTCAGGCAGGATTAATCCAAAATTTACAGGTACCCTTATATTTGCTCTTAATTGGCCAGCTAATACAAAGCATAATCTTATTTGGGATTACTATATTTATTGGTCTTTATCTTGCCAGAAAAGTAGGGCTTGGACTTCCAGTCCTTGAAGGATGGCTTGAAGGTAGAGAAGTTGAAAGATATTTGAAATCCATTCTGGGCATATCCATTGGGCTTGGAATATTAGTTGGAATCCTTATCACAGGGTTTGATTTTTTATTTTCCCTTGCTGGTGTGACAATTAACGTAACTCAAGCTTCAGTTAATCCTCCTGCATGGATGGGATTTTTTGCATCTTTTTATGGTGGGATAAATGAAGAAATACTCTTAAGATTGTTCTTAATGACTCTCATTGTTTGGATAATCTTTAAGATCAAAAAAACCCCTGAAGGAAAACCTACCAGCGCTGGTATGTGGTTAGCTATAGTTTTAGCTGCAGTCATCTTTGGAGCCGGCCATTTACCTGCGGTTATGACCATTACCACCCTCACACCACTGGTTATTGTCCGGACCATTGTGCTAAATGCGGTTGGTGGTATTATCTTTGGATGGCTTTACTGGAAAAAGGGATTAGAATCAGCTATGATATCGCACTTCTCAGCAGATATAGTGTTGCACGTAATTGTGCCATTGTTAGTAGTGATTTAATGGCACTTTAAAATTTTTTTAACGTCCATCTCCACTTTTTTTATTAATTTATTTTTACCAGGTAAATCTTATTCAGCCATATATAGTTCTTTATGTAAGGCATCAATTGGGATAAAGTTACTTCGTTAAACTACCCTATAACGAAGTAAACTCGTGAGGTTGAAATTCAACTGATCGAAATAGAGTTAAAATTCTAAATTGAACCAAATAAAGTCTAAATAATTCACCGGATACAAAATGGATTAATTCTTAATAGATTAATAAAAATTATATTTGGATTAAAATATTTTTATGTATCCAGAGAAGGATTTGACAAAATTAATAATTAAATATGAACATAACCAATTAAGTGATGCAATATGAAAATTAAATACAATACATTCATAGTTAAGGATATGGACGAATCCGTGAAGTTTTACACCGAAGTTATGGGATTTGAAGTAGATAGCGAACACCATCCTCATCCTGGAGCAAAAATAGTGTTATTAAAGGGGGAGGGAGATACTATGATAGAGCTTATACAAAATACAGAAAACGATCCCGGCCTATTTTGTATAGGGATGGATGTTGAAGACATTCAGGGCACAGTGAAAGAACTCAAATCTAAAGGTGCCAAAGTCACCATGGACCCCATCCCCATAACTGTGGGAAAACTGGCCTTTATAGAAGACCCAAATGGGGCTAGAATTGCGCTGATTCAGCATATATAGCCCCAATTTTTAAATCAACATTCTTTAATTAAATTAACATTCTTTAAACTTTTTCTATATTTTGCTGCTTTATATAATCACGCTTTATATAATACTATATCCACTTCCCTTAGATCTCGAGCCGCTGATCAAATATCTAAAATACTAAATCAAGAATTAGATTACAATGAAACTGCAATAGTTTATGATTGTTTAGGATTTGAAAAAATATAGATAAATAAAAAATTGATTTTAAAAATCATCCCCATGTGCAAGTGAAAAATAATATAATCAGTTATTTTTTCTATTTTTTTATTTTTTTGTTTGATCTTTTTTGGTCTTTACCTACTTTATCAAAATACATTCCCAGGGCTGGGACTCCGTATTAATAGTGGCGTACAACTCTTTTTCTGGATCCTTAAATAAATCCTCACAAGTGAATTCTAAATCTGCGGCTTTTTTAACCGGATATATCCGACCCCTTGCGCTTTTAACAATTATCTCATCCTCTCGACTAATACCAACTACCAATTGCTCTATTTCCTTGGCCATAGTACATAACTCCTGAATTTTTAAAATTAATTAAAATTTTATTCTTATACTATAATAAGAAAATTCTAAATCTTAAATTAAACTATTTTTTTCCTTTATGAAATTTTTTATGAAATACCAACCTGCAAGCAGCACCCCCACATTTTAAAAAAAAATATCACAATTTTGAAAATATTCAACACTAACTTAATAATTTTAATTTCAAAATTGAAAATATTCAATATATTTATATACTATAACTTAATAATCTTAATCTATATATGCACAATATTGAAGTCGTGTATGGTGGTGAAAAAAATGAAGGGCAAAAAGTTAAAAATACGGGTGAAAACGGATAAATTTTTCATTCCAATCCCAGCTTTGCGAATTTCAACCTATAGATGGATTTTAAAACAAATCCTTAAATATTATCCATCTAAGGATAAAACAGGAACCTCCCAGGATGGTGAATACATGGACACCTTTTTTCGCAACCTCTCACCACAGGATCTTGACCTGATTTTTGACCAGTTAGAAAGCACTGAACCATTTAAAATGGTGGATATTAAAGCAGATGATGAAAAGGACGGCAAAGTAACGGTGGAAATATACACCATAGGAGGATGAAGTTATGAAACGTGAAGTGCCCGGGATCTGTCCCATCTGCAACAGCGCAATTAAGGTTACTGAAATTGGTTGCAAGAAGTGTAAAACAGTCATCAGAGGCGAATTCGATCTTTGCAAGTTTTGCAGACTGAATGAACAACAAAAATACTTCTTGGAAGTGTTTATAAAAAACAGAGGCAACATTAAGGAGATTGAAAAGGAACTAGGAATATCTTATCCCACAGTGAGAAACAAACTGGATGAAGTGATTTCAGTTCTGGGACACAAAGTTAAAAAACCAGCGCATGATAAAAAAGAAATCTTGGAAAAGCTTAAAAATGGTGAAATCACCAAAGATGAGGCTTTAAAGTTATTAAATGGTAAAATATGAGGATTAAATGAATAGGAGTGGATGAATATGTCAAACATGAAAGATGAAAGAATGCAAATTTTGGAAATGGTAGAAGAAGGGAAGATAAATACCTCGGAGGCAGCTGCGCTACTGGATGCTCTGGAAGGAAATGAAGTGGAAATAAAACCTAGAACAGATGCCAAATGGTTAAAGATCCGGGTGAAAACCATGGATGACAACCCTAAAGTGAATGTGAACATACCTATTTCCCTAGTGGAAGTTGGTTTAAAACTGGCACAAAAATTTGATCCCAAACTGAAAGAGTCCGGCCTGGAACAGATCGACCTGGATGAAATCATAGAAGCTGTGAAAAATGGAAGAGAAGGTAAAATTGTTGATTTGGAGGATGAGGAAGACCAGACCAAAGTCAAGATTTATGTAGAATAGTTAAAGAAAATTAGTGGTCAGGTTTCATAGAGAGTTGAAAATTAGATAGTTATTGGTTGTTTGGGAAGTTTAGATTATAATTCAGCTTCTATCAAGCTGTAATGATCCAAACTCCATATAACTTTTAAAAGTTTTCATGTTGCACTGCATCCTCGGGACAGTTATCCACACACATCCCACAGAGTATGCATTTATCCTCTTCTTCAATAGTGGGAATTGAATCTTCATCATCACGTTTAAATATTCCCACGGGACAATTGGAAACACAAGTACCGCACTTGGTGCATAATTCAGGATCAATTTCTATCTTGGGCATTTCATTTCCTCCAGAATAAAATTAGATGGATATTAAAAATAATATTTTCTCATTTTTCACCCCATAATGTCCCACATAATACTACCAAGTTTCACATACATACTACCAGTTTGATGATTCTGATATTTTCAATAATGCTGAAAAGTGTAAAAACAAAAATTTGCAAAATATGCGTATTTTCATCAAACCATATATACTGGCTGCTTAAAAAATTATAATTTCGTAGATTAATAAGTTAAGCCTTGTTTTTTATGATTAACATAGGTAATAGTGAGGTGGTGATCATGATATTCACCTCACTTTCAATTATTAGAAACAAGATTTACATGTTCGCATGGGTTTTTTCAGAATCAATCTATAATTTTCAGGGGAGCTTGTAATTTTATATCTTCCTTTATTTTTTTGGTATCAATTTTCCAGTGCAGTTTACTGATCTTTGACTAAAAAATGGCTGATAAAAAAAAATGGCAATTTTTAAACTTATAATTTTTCCTCTTCCACCCTGCCACTGAACTTTCCAGGTTTCCTAAGCTTTTGATCGTCATAAAGTTCTTTTTCTGACTGATAAGAGTAATAGTGCTATTGTTTTCATATTATTCTAAGTTGGGGTAGATAATATTCAATGTATTCCTGGTGATTTTTTTCCAAATCAAGCACTCCTTAAACATCTCTAGAATAAAAGATTTGAAGGATTATCCCGGCACATTGTCTGGATTTGTTTCCAGGTGATTCCCTGGTTCATCATTTCTTCAATCATCATCTTCATTCCCACCACTGGCTGGGGGTTGTGTTTCTGACCGAAATCCGTGGCTAGTATACAGTTCTGGGCACCAACTTCCTTTATGGCTTCAACCATAACTTCCGGATTAATTTCATCATGCTGGGGCATGGTTGCCACCCAGCAATGCTCCAGATAAGCATGACGGGCCATTTCTTTCTGTTCATCAATAGTAGCACCCACCACCCGGGTTAAGGGATGATTGATCAATATTTTCTCCACACCCTGACTCCGGCACTGGTCAATTACCTTAAATATCTCAGGGGCCTGTATATGGCCAGTGCCCAGGATTAGATGGTAATCATAAACCAATTTGATTATTTCTTCTAACTGCTCATCTGTAATCTTAACCCTTTCATGATGAATGGTGGGAAGCCATACCAGTTTACCCCCCATTAATGCGCAGCTTTGAACCGCTTCCGGGTTTAAACCTCCCACTGTCTGGTTAAGGGTTAAACCTCCAAATACCTGAAATCCGGTTAATTTATGAGTAATATAGGCCCGGCCTGCGGTGGGTTCCGCATGGGATTTTATAACAATGGCCCGCATACCTTTCTCTTGGGCTTCCAATGCAGCTTCATAATCATCCAGAAGTCTTGGTTTTAAATCGGGACTGGTGTGAATGTGAGTGTCAATGAAACCGGTTAGTGTTCCTTTTTCAGGGCTGTATTTTTCTTTTGATTTCTTCATAAAGATTGCCCCCCTCAGAATCCATGGCAACGATTAATGGTCCGAAATCCTTTACCTCCAATTCCCATATGGCTTCAGGAACCCCCAGATCGAGCCAGTGCACATTTTTAACACTTAACACTGAACTCACGTACAGTGCAGCGCAGCCTCCCACTGCAGCCAGGAATACTGCTCCATTTGTTTTTAAAGCTTCAGCAGTTTTTTCATCCATCCCCCCCTTCCCTATTACTGCCAGGGCTCCTTGATCCAAAATTTCGGCCTGATAAGGATTCATACGACTGCTGGTGGTGGGTCCCACTGCCACCATATGATACTCCCCTCCATCATTCTTGATTATGGGCCCTGCATGGAATATGACTGCTCCTTCCAAGTCTATGGGTGTTCCCCTCTCAATAATTCGTTTATGAGCACTGTCACGGGCTGTGTAAATCTTTCCAGATAAATAAACCGTATCTTTAATCCTTAATTTCCGGATATCTTCTTTATTTAAAGGAGTTTTGAGATTAAATATCATATTTTTCACCATTTTGTGATGTAAATTAGTCTATATGAATATAATGGGATTTTAGTGTATTTAATTTATTATCCTAATTGGTAAAATTAGCGATTAATATTATTTATCCCCTGAAAACAACTAAAATAAGAATCAGAATCAATAGAACTATTACTACACTTAATATCACAAGGGGATCTGTTCTCTGGTATAAATCAAGAATTTTATCCATGGCAGTTGGATTTTTCACTCGTAGCTTTTTTTGATTTATAGAAGTCATTAAACGTTCTTCCTCTAACAAAATATTCAGATATTGCTTTTTACTGGCGATATTAGATTCTCGATCAAGAAAATCCCATAACTCCTCTTCTTCCTGCATATCTTTTATGTAGTTTTCCCCAATACCAATTTTGGGGAAGATATCTTTAAGTGCTTCTCTTCTTTCTAATATTCTATTTTCAAATGAATCCAAAGCTTGTAAATTTTTACGGTGAGCAGCTACTTTAAAGTCCAGTGTTTCCCTGTCTTTACAGTATTCCAATGAATTCCCACACTCACATTTTAAAAAATCAAGAGGAGATTCATTTTTTTTAAGTTTATAATAACCCCCACAGTGATTGCAAAAAAGATAACCCCCACCATGAGATTTAGAGATATTATCTCTCTTTAAAGCCATTGAAACACCTTATAATTGAATAATTAATTTCAAGACTTAGAACTCGATTTTCCAATGATACAATGATCTTGCATATGTTCCAAATCTGTATTTCTTAAAATGCTTCTTGTCTATTACTTTACCAGCATAATATTAATGCTTTTTGGAAAGATTATGCTACTACTATGCCCATAAAAAAAACACCGGTACTAATTGGAGTGAGAAGTTTCCAAAAAACGGGAAATAAATTAATTATAGGTCTAGGTTAATTTAATAATGGAATTTGAATATAATATTACTATTATATATTCGAAATGAGTCAATTAAATAATGAAAGATTTGAAAATATGCCTCACCAAGATTATTATCATAATGAAAGGATTCAGAATCTATTCAATATCCTTAAAGAACCAAAATCTCTGGATGAAATAGATTTAGGTGAGTCCTTTATTCAGAATTTACTTCTAAAATTAATTTCCAGTTACGGGATCATTGAAGTTGCTAAATTACGTGAATTGACTGGATTGCACTTTGATATTCTTGAGGAATGTCTGAGCAGACTTGAAAAAGAAAATTTTTGTTATAAATCCGGTGGAGGATTTCTTTTTGCCAGTGTAGAGTTTACTATAAAAAAATTAGGTAATTTAAAAGCAAAGAAACTCCTGGAAGAGGAACCCTATATGGGTATAGCTCCAGTGAGTTATGATAAATACTGTGAAATAATGGAAGCGCAATTGAGCGACCGTTTTCCCACGCACATACCAGAAAACATTATTGAACATGCCTTTGATGGTGTGATTGGAGTTTCAAATGCCAAAAAAATTTTGGTGGAATCTGCCACCAGTGGTCAGGGATTTTTTATCTCCGGTGCACCAGGAACTGGTAAAACATTCCTAACCAGTAAAATGCCCAAACTAATGTCACCCATTGTAATTCCTAAATTTGTGGAGTTCAGCCATAATATTATACAGATTTATGACCCTGATTTCCACCAATTGACTTCTGAACAACCTGAAGATCCTCGTTGGGTGAAAATATACGCTCCATTCATATTCACAGGGTCAGAACTAACCCGTAAAAATCTTGAAACCCATTACAACCCTCAGAAAGGACTATATGAAACTTCCCCCATTATCAAGGCCAATGGAGGGGTTTTACTTTTAGATGATCTGGGAAGGCAAAAGGAAGATCCCAATGATATTTTAAACAGGCTCATTGTTCCTCTTGAAAATAAAAAGGATGTGATTTATGTTAAAGGAACTGCTGCAGTCTTGCTCACCCATTTCATACCAGCCATGGCAACAAATATGGATATAACTATTATAGATGAAGCACATCTGCGTAGGGCACCCCTTTATGTTTTTATGGGACCGCCCAGTTCTGAAGAGATTTTAACTGTCTTTAAGAATAATCTTGATGAATTGAATGAAAAATATGATGATTCTGCTCTGGAAAGATTTATGAATGTTTATCTGCCACGTGAAGAAGGAGGTGAAGACTTAAAACCTACCTTTGCCCATGCACGTGACATTGCACTCATAGCCCAGGCTATCAGAGTAACCAGGCAGGAAGATATTATTAATGCCGATATAATTGAAGAAGCCCTTAAACAGCATATTTTAATTGTGATGCAGAGAAATTCCTCTTCTGAACTTCAAAGGTCCAGTTGAAAAGGGAATAATCTTAACTAAATACAATTCAGTACATGTAAGTACAATACATAATAGATGCACTTAAAAATTCCCCTTTTAAAACCTGGACCAGATCCCCATATAATTTGATAATATTTTGATAATCTGGAAAAGTTGAAGGTAAATTGAGATAAAAGTATAGTATTACTTTTTTTATTTTTAGTAATTTTTAATAATTTTATCCTTGTTGAATTACAAAAGATTATAATCGAGAAATTACTAGATTTAATTGGAAATTTTCATTTAATAATCATTAAAATCCTCTAAAATTGTATAAAATATTATTAATAATGTTTAAAGAATCTTAGATATTAAATAAAAATCTAATTATAAATAAAAAGAACAGACTTAATATATTAGTTGATTCAACAGTTATATTCCAATCACTGCAAATAATTGATTAAATTTAAAACCCCCCAAAAAAATTGTTTATATATAATTTAAACATTTTAATCCTTCTAAAAGAGTGCCATTAATTAAATAATCAAAAACATATGATAATAATTCTAAATAGTTCAAACATACTAATTGAGATGATTCTAACCATTCATAATTACAATCTTAATTAACACGATGATTTGAGGTGAGTTATGTCGGCTGTTGATAATATTACAGATCTTTCCAAGTACCTGGTTACCCTTCCACCCAGCAGGTTTTCAATCTTAACCATGACCTTTCTAAGCTTCCTTACAGGAGCTATTGCCGCCTACCTAGAACCAGATTCATCCGTATTTGATAGTATAGTTTATGGTGGTTCAACAGGCTTTCTGATCTTCGGTTTAACTTCCATAATGGATGGAGCTATTACCCAGCCACTGATTAACGCCATGGATGGAAGGCATATGAAGATGAAGCAGGCCATGTTTATTTCCCTCATCAACATGGTTGTAGTGTCCCTGGTATACATTGTAGGGAGTTTAGTGTCCACTTTTACAGTTTACAGTTATATTATTGATGCATTAATCCTAGGATGTGCCCTGGCCTTTGGACTCCGCACTTTCATCATATGGGGTACTTCCAATATTGGAGCAGTGAGATCCATTTTAATCTCTGCCATACAACCCATCCTCATCCTGAGCATGGTAGTGGTCATCGTATTTTTAACCAGCATCAGCACCAATATAGGACCCTTCAGCATCATAGCAGTGGCCTTAAAAGGACTGGTGGCAGGATTAATACTGATGATTGCCATTTACTCCTTTATACTGGTAATTGAATCACCAATAAAGCGTAACCTGGGGGTGGGAGGTTTAGAGCTATTATCACTCTTCATTGCCCAGTACACTGAGGGTTCCCGGGCCATGGAAAAACTTTTCCAAGACATGGGTGAACCCATAGACACCCTGGTGGGTGTGGTGAGTTTTAAAGGAGAAGAAGGTATAAAAGGACTATTCATATCCCCCTCTGTGCATCCCGGTCCTGTTGGAAACATCGGAGGGGGTAACATGCCTACTGTCCTGGCAAAGAGCTTTGATCATTTTACCATGGTGAGCCATGGTCCCTCAACTCATGATTTCAACCCGGTTAGCTCCCAGGAAATCTGCAAAATCAAAAAAGTAGTTGAAAATGCACTGGAGGGAATGGAGTACTCATCCCTGGCCAGTCCTTATATGGTGGTGGAAAGTGAAAAGGCAAAATTAGGAGCACAGTTTTTCGGAGATAATTTACTGCTTCTCGCCACTTTCGCACCAATGGGCTTTGACGATATCGACTTTGGTGTTGGCCTTTCTGTGATTAAAGCAGCGCAGGGCCATACCCAAGCAGAGAACATTGTACTGGTAGACTGTCACAACTCCTTTAAAGGAGAATCAGGACGAGTGCTGCCAGGTAATCCAGAGGTATTCCAGTTACTGGACGCAGTAGAAAAACTTGAAAAACCCCCACAAAATGAATTTAAGATGGGATGTGCCAGTGATAACATTCCAGAATTAGGTAAAAAGAGCGGAGTGGGGCAAAGTGGAGTTAAAGTTATGGTATTAGAAGTTAAGGGACAAAAAACGGCATACATACTCCTGGATGGTAACAATATGGTTATGGGATTTAGAGCTGAGCTACTGGAAGCTGTGGCTGAAACTGGAGTAGATTGTGCCGAGGTCATGACCACTGACACCCACTATGTCAACACCCTCTCCGGAGGCCACAATCCCCTGGGAGTAAAAGACAGAGACCTAATCATCCGAAAAACTGTTGAGTGCACCAAAAAGGCCATAAATGATCTGGAACCAGTAATGGCTGGAACTAAACTGTTGAAAATATCAAACATCAATACACTGGGCCCCACCCATGCCACGGAACTGGTAACTACCATCAGTTCCATTGTAGCCGTAAGCAGAATAGTAGCACCCCTGGTATTTGTACTGGCACTGATCTTCGTTTTCATCTGGATTTTTTACTGGACGTTTTAAGATGAAAACTGGAATGATAACTCTAAAATATAGATTAATCCATAAAATTGTTTGAATCATAAAAGGACTAATCCTTAAATAAAGAATAAAATTGATAAAAATTTAAAAAATAAATTGAATAGGTGTTTAAAGGATATTTCACAATTTTTTTAGATTTTATGTGAATATATCTACATGTTGTAAAGGAGTACCCATACGATTATCCATACAAAGAAGAATGGTAAAATCCCACTCCATAGCCATCCTTTGGTTCCGCCAACTGCTTCCTTACCAAATAACTTCTCAGATATTTGACCACCTATATAAAGGATGATTAACGCTGCCAGGACTGCTAGCACTTCGTTTTTACCCACGCCAGATATAGCGCCGGTTGACAGTAAAAATGATGCGTAACCTGCCACAATGGCAAGCACTGCATGTATACTGGTTAGCTTAACTTCTATTTCCATACTTTTCCTCCGTTTTACATATTAGTTTATACGCATATAATATAGATAAAGGTGTGTTTATGAAAGCCATGTCCAATGTTGATCTTTACGCCATTTCACATGAACTCAACGAACTCCTTACAGATGCCCGGGTGCAGAAAGCATATCAACCCAGCAGGGACACGGTCATTATACGATTCCATGTTCCTGGAAAGGGAAGAGTTGATGTGGCTTTTCAGGCTGGTTTGCGAGTGCATACTACACAGTATCCACCAGAAAACCCCAAGGTACCTCCGTCATTCCCCATGCTACTGCGTAAACACTTAAAAAACGCAACAGTAAAGGGAGTTAAGCAACATAATTTTGACCGTATACTGGAAATTGACATCCAGAAGGAACATCGCTTTACACTGATTATTGAACTTTTCTCCCAAGGGAATATAATACTTTTGGATGAAAATGACCGGATTATCCTACCCCTGAAACACCGCCATGCCCAGGGTCGCAAGATAACTTCCCAAGAAAAATACCAGTACCCTCAAGAAAGAGGCATTCATCCCCTTAATGTGCAACTGGAAGATTTAAAAGATTTATTCCAAAATTCTGATTCTGATCTTATCCGCACACTGGCCCGGAGCGGTTTGGGTGGATTGTACTCTGAAGAAATATTCCTGCGCTCAGGAGTGGATAAAAAACTTGCATCCAGTGATGTGAGTGACCAGGAAATTGAATCCATTTACCAGAGCATGACTGAACTTTTCAAACCCCTTAAAACTTTCAATTTCCAGCCTCAAATTGTTCGAGAAGTCATTGCTGAAAAAAATATTGAGAAAAATGATAGTAATGAAAAATTAGAGGACAAAAACAGAGAAAATAAAGAAGATGATAAATTTAAGAAGCCAGAATATGGTAAAGAGGATGTGTTACCCCTGGATCTTTTAATGTATAAAAGTTTTGAGAAAGAACGCTTTGAAACCTTCAACCAGGCTGCAGACGAGTTCTACAGTGGAAAAATTGGTGCTGATATTAAGAAGGTTCAGGAGGATATCTGGGCCAAAGAAGTGGGTAAATATGAAAAAAGGCTCCGTATACAGGAAGAAACCCTGGAAAAATTCCAAAAGACAGTGGTTGAATCAAAAAAGAAGGGTGATCTGTTATATTCTCATTACTCCCAAGTTCAAAACATTTTAGACACCATACACCAGGCCCGGGAGAAGTATTCATGGATGGAAATCGCATCTAAATTGAAAAAAGCCCGTAAAGAAGGTTTAAAAGAGGCGCAGATTATTGAATCCTTGGACAAGATGGGTGTACTCACCCTGAATATTGAAGGGGAAAGGGTGACTGTGGACGCCAATATAGAAATCCCTGAAAATGCTGAGAAATATTATAATAAAGGTAAAAAGGCCAAAAGGAAGATTAAAGGGGTGCATATTGCCATTGAACGCACCAAAAAAGATGTGGAGAGAATGAGGAATAAAAGGGAGCTGGCCCTGGAAAGGGTTCGAGTTCCTCAGAAAAGGGTCAAAAGAGAGCTTAAATGGTTTGAAAAACTCAGATGGTTCTTATCTTCTGATGGTTTGCTGGTTATTGGTGGTAGAGATGCAGGTACCAATGAACTGGTGGTTAAACGTTACCTGGATAACCAGGACATCTACCTCCACTCTGACATACATGGTGCTCCCTCTGTGGTTATTAAGAAGGGTGAATTTGAGGGTGATATTCCTGAATCAACTATCCTGGAAGCAGGTTCCCTGGCTGCATCATTTTCCAGTGCCTGGGCTAAAGGTTACGCCTCCCAGGATGTTTACTGGGTTTTCCCGGATCAGGTATCCAAAACCCCCCAGTCCGGTGAATTCGTGGCCCGGGGAGCATTCATAATCAGGGGCACCCGTAATTATCTCCGGGGAATTCCCCTTAAAATAGCAGTGGGTATTGTGGATTATGAGGGTGAAAGGATAATGGCCGGTCCAATAGAAGCAGTGGCAAAATATACAGACAACTACGTGGTTCTAAAACCCGGTTTCACCAAAAAGGAAGAAATTGCCAGATCAGTTCTTAAAAAGATTGACCCAGAGCGTATATTAACCCTGGAAGATGTGATCAGGGTCTTGCCATCAGGTAAATGTGATTTTGCATAAATATCAAATAGAGTAAAAATCGAAGTCTTTTTTTTAGACTAAAAAAAAACAATTTCATTAAATAGAGTGTAGATTAAGATTTTTCATTCTCTTTAATCTTCTTTTTAAGGATGTAATTAATATCAATAAGGTATTTTCCCTCTTCATCAGAGACTATTACTGATTCATCAGTCAATAGAGATTCCAGGTTAACCTCGTAAACTCCGTGTTCATGGACCATAATGGTTTCCACGGATTCCCCCCGGACATCCTTGATTTCCTGGACTTTTCCCTGGTTATGGAATTCGAAGAATTTACTACCGCAATTGGGGCATCCTTTCAGGATAAGGTCCTCTGAGTCCTTGTATTCCTGTCCGCATTTAATACATCGATGCATCATTACCACCAAGGCTGGCTACCATGGAAATGAAATTTGATTTGCGTTTCACCTGTTTCATAATGTTCGCCGGACCTATTATGGTTATACCCACTGTTTTCCTTTTGGAAAGACCTAAAAATGAGGTTTCATTCTTTTCCAGGGTGTAAATATCGATTCCTACAAAGCTTTCCACATCGATTTCTCGCATGGTGGTTTCAATAAGTTCTGCCTCTTCTTCAGGCTCTAAACCACCCTCCAAAACTATAACTTCACCTTTTTTAACTCTTTCCACGATCATGAATATCTTCTCAATGCTGCTTTTATCTTTCAATGCATCCTGTGAGATGAAATCCATTTTCAGGGTGTTAGCATCATCCATGAAACTCACTCCTAACTGAACCGGTCCACCATGGCCTGGTATAGTTGGTCCGTGTTCTCCCCGTGCAGGGCTGATATTCCCACTACTTTATGCTGCGGGAAAACAGAATTAATTCTTTCAATATTTGATTCAGGAAGGTCAACTTTGTTGGCCACTATGACAAAGGGTATGTTGCGTGCTTCCAGATTTCCTATTATCGTGATGTTAGCCTGGGTGAGAGGATCCTTAGTGGAATCCACCACCAATAACACACCAGTCACATCATCCAGCCATTTAATTGCTTCAATGATTCCTTTGGTAGCTTCCTTGGCTCTTTCTTTAGCTTCTCGCTCGGATAGACCGAACTGTAAGAAGTTTTTATAATCAATTTTGGTGGCAATCCCTGGGGTGTCAATAATGTCAAAATCTAACTCCACACCATTGTAGTTTAGGGTCACCCTTTCCTGACGGTAGACCCTTCTGGTTTCGTGAGGGATTTCCGATACCAGTCCCAAAGATTTCCCAGTCCAGTCCTTGGTCATTCGGTTGGCCAGGGTGGTTTTTCCTGAGTTAGGATGACCGTAGAAACCGATTTTGAGTTTTTTTTCCTTTCCAATTAGCTTGTTGAAGATGTCTCTGAAAAATTTTTTTCTGAAAATTCTCTGCATAATATCAACCATTTAATCACTCTTGTAGGTGGCAATCTAACTATTTCCCGGGTCTGAATATAAACTTGAATTTACAGTTCTCTAAAATTCATCTATAAACTTAAAATAACCATTTGTTCTATCCTCTAATAATTGCGTGGTTCTATCCTCTAATAATTGTGGGATTCTTCTCTGGCTATAAAATCATTTAGCAATTTTACTATCTTTGTTAAATGCAATATAAAAGATGACCTAAATAGTTACAAATCTGGCTTCTAATTAGTTTAAAATGTTTAAACCACTTTATCATTACTCGGAATAGGTTTCACCAGGTTTAAGAACTTCCACTTTAGTTTCAGTGGATAGTTCAACCAATTCTTTGAATCGGTAGGGGTTCTGTTCAATCACTGGAAATGTGTTGTAATGCATGGGTATTATGACTTCCGGTTCTATCCAGTTTGCAGCAATGGAAGCCTCCCTGATTCCCATGGTAAACCTATCACCAATGGGAAGTAAGGCTATGTGTGGCCTGTAAATGGCTTTTATAACCGTTTTCATATCCCCAAAGATACCGGTGTCTCCAGAATGATAAATCTTTCTCTCATTTTCCAGTTCCAGTACATAACCACAGGAACTTCCCCCAGGACCAATACCCTTCACAAAATCCATGTCTGAAGAATGAATGGCATTTACCATGGATATCTTTATTCCCTGAGATTCAATAGTTCCTCCCATGTTCATGCCAATGGTTTCCAGTTCCTGTTGTGACAGGTAAACTGAATGCTCGTGATTGCAAACTATGAGGGCATTGTTACTTTCAGCGAGTTCAACTGTGTCTCCGAAATGGTCTTTATGTCCATGAGTGACACATATTATGTCTGCTTCCAGTTCTTCAACATCCACCGGGCATGCAGGGTTATCAGTGATGAATGGATCAATTAAAATGTTGATCTTGGATGTAGAAATGGAAAATGCAGAATGTCCCAACCATCTGATATTCATGCTTTCATCCCCAGGTCAACATCTTGCGATATTCCCCAAGCATCCTCAAACATTCTTTCAATCTCTGAGATAGATTTTTTATCCTTATAAATCACACCCACCTCATAACTTTCATAAATTGGATCTGTGGATATTATAAGACCATTGGCATCATCAGCCACTATGGCTACGGTGTGTACATGGGGCATGGTTCGGATTTGAACATTTTTTTCCTGGAGTAGTTTTATCAACTCCACCGATGCATCATCATCTAAACTGGCTTCCTGGATGATTATGCGACTTTCAGTATCCATGAACTTCTTTAATATACTTACATCAATGTTGCGTACCCAGGGATACATCATAAGTAACTTATTCTCAGCAGTTGAAATAGTATCCTTCATAGCTTCCTGAACATCCTGAGCCTCGAAGGACCATATTATAGAAGGCTCAGTTGAATCTGTTTTTAATTTGTCTATGGTGCCCTTGAAAGAATCCAATCTCTCATCGATGATACTTTCAATATCTTTAGCATTTTGAATATAATTTTCTTTAAGTTTATCCAGCCTGTCTTTAACAAACTGATCATCTCTACCTGGCCGGGTTTTCAGTTCTTTGAGCCTTTCTTTATCAGCAGTCTCCAGGACAGATTTGGGTACAGGTTTTGGTTTTTCTTCTTTTTTTCTAACCGGCTTAATTATTGGAGGTTTGGGAGGTTCAGTTACCTCTTTTTTACTGATTGCAGGTGTTTCAACCTTCGAGGGTTTAACATCAGCTTGAGTAATATCTTCAGGTTTTTGAACTTTGCCCGGTTTTTTAACTGGAGCTATTCTTTTAGGTTTAGGAGGAACCTTCTGTTTGGTAGAAAGATCTGGAGGCATGGTTACTGCAGGTTTAGCCTTGGATTTTTCCTTTTCAGTGCTTTTTAACGCTTTTGAAGGAGCTGAAACTTTGTCTTTTTTTATGGGTGCTTTGGAGGTGGGCATAGGTCCAAATTTAGGACCGGTGTCTTCACGTGGTTTTGGTTTAATAGCTCTGGGTGGGGAGGTGGGGGCTTTTTTAGATGGAATCTGATCCTTAACAGGAATTTTAGAAGGTTTAATGGGTTTTGCAACTGCCTTTTTAGGAGTTTTAGTTTTTTCAGGTTTTGGTATTGTCTTTCTGGATAAATCAACCCTGCTACCGAAAACTATAATCAAAATTAGTCCTAAAACCGATGCAATTAACCCTACAAAGAATGCAACAGGGTTGGGTGGAATTTTAAAACCAAGGTACATAAAGTAAAATCCACCAATAAGCAAGAGAACCCCGAAAACGCTGATAATTAAATTGATCATCCTCATACCTCCTAATCTTATTATGTTAAGGATTATTTATAAATTATTAGTTTCATCACACACCAAATTTTATCATTCTTTCAATTCAGGTCTTAAAGGAATAATCTCTAAATAAAATTGGTCCTAACTAATTATTAATATTTTCCGGATTTTCTTTATATATCTTACATATTAATTGTCCATAAATCCTCTATATACATTGACTTGGAGAAAAATTGGCAATTAAAAAATAATATTACAGAATTTCTCTACTAAGACCATATTAATAATTCATTTAAATATCATTAAGGACCTCTTTCACTTTCCCTGCACTTGCGGATTATTTTTACTGCATCTTCTGTTCCATTGTACTTTGAAAAAATCTTTCTGGTTTTAGCTGCATTAATTTGCAGTGCATCATCTGCCATTAAATGGTTAACTTTATCCTTTAATTTTTCCGGGTTTAAACTTCCCATGTTTTCAATGTGGGCGATTCCATAGTTTTCCATTTTCTTGGCATTTTTAAGCTGTTCCGGGTGATTCTCTATGGGTACCATTAGGCTGGGAATGCCCAGGGATGCTATTTCCATGGAGGTGGTGTGTCCTGCCAGACTTACTATGAAATCTGATATTTTCATCCATTCCATAATATCTTTCAGGAATTTCTTGCAGATTAGACGTGATGAAGAAAGGTCCAGATTTAACTTTACTTGAGGTCCCGTAACCATGATTATTCTATCACAATCTATGTCTGGTGCTGCTTTATATAATAGCTTCAGGAGTTTGTTCCCAAATTCAGACCCCCCCACAGTGGCCATAACAATTTTTTCAGAACTTTCAAATCCGAAACTCTGGCGAAGTTCTTCTTTACTGGCCATGGCATTAGGGTCCATCTTTAGAATTGGCCCGGTGTAGTTAACCCGTTGTCGAATCTGTAGGGGTACTTGATATGAATTTTCTATATCCGGTATGATTATGGAATGACATAATCGGGATACATCTTTAATGAAACGTTGCAAACCAGTTTCCAAGTATTCCATGGTGCGGTCTTTCTGGTAAACTTGCCTGAAATCAGGTGTTAGATCGTTACTCACCAGTACACAGGGTATTCCCAGTACTTTGCAGGTGATGGGAACTGAATAATGGGAATCTGAAACAACCACATCTGGGTTAAATTCCTTGATAATGCGAGATTCATGGTAAATACTTTTCAAAAAAATATATGGTGCATCTATGGATTTGCGGGCGGTGTGTTTAAGGTTTAGCTCACCTTCACTCCCATAGAATTTGATGGTGGGAAGTTCAAAAACTCGGTAATCAGTGAACTCATCCAGCATCTGGAAGCCTGAACCATAACTAGCAAAGAGAACCTCATCACCATATTCCTCTAATTTTTTAGCCAGTGCCAAAGAGCGGGAGGTGTGTCCCATGCCAATGCCACATGGTATTAGGAGTACTTTCATTTATTTGCCTGCAAATGATTCTTTATATGAGTAAAAAAATCATCAATTGGATTAAATGAGTTAGTTGGAGTGAGTTGCAATAATTTTAATAAATTATCTAATTATTATTTTATTTACTTATACTACTTACTTTTATATTCTCATTCAATTAAATAATGAGGAGTTATAGTATATTATGGGTATAAATTTATAGAAAGATTTATTTACATATAAGTATATTTATTAATAATAAGGGGTAAGGTTGGGAATAAATTGTTTTTTAATGATGAAAAAGGGCAAGGGGCGGCAGAATATATACTACTGTTTGGAGCCATGATTGTTCTGGCTATTGCAGCAATAATAATTTATAATAATTATGTGAAATCCACCACTCCTTTTGATTCATCAAGTGATCTAAACAATGTCCGAACAACTAGTGCGCTCAAATAGACTCAAATAGATTTATCATTTTTTTATTATAAGAGATTATTCCTGAGACTGTACAAAAGAAACAATACTTTTGAACATTTCTAGAGATCCTTTATTATTACTCAAACTCCAGGCCAGTTTATTCCTAAAATTATTTTTGGGTTCCTCACCCTGGGAATTCATATAAAAAATTGTTTGGTTAAAAAGAGCGTCGGCTCCAGTCTCAATATTTAAATCTCCCTCATTTTGAACTTCATCGATTTTTCTGCGGAAGATTCTTTTTAGATTCTTGGATGCCCGGTATACTTCCTCATGATCATTACTTTCTAATTGTTTCAGGATGGTTTCTATTTCCACGAAATCCATTCTGGAAACACCAAACACAATGCCCTCTGGTCTTATAGACTGAATCCTTTTAACACCATCATATATCGAAAAATCATAATCAGCAATATAGATCTGACCCTCACGTAAAAGAGCCATCAGAGACTCATTGAAAGTTTTATCAGATGTTCCGACACCTGATTTGGATCTGATAATTTCTAAAATCTTTTTTTTAGATAATTCATCATTTTCAAGTACTTCCAAGATCAATCTTCTTAAATTGTAATTTTTGGGCATGTTTCACAACCATCTAATATTAATATGTGATAATATGCACAAAGAACTATATAAAAGATAATTGTATGTGACTACAAGTTATATGCAAGGTACATATATAAATTGAATAAACATGTGTTGGTATCATATGAATATTGTTCTCTGCGAACAATGAAAAAATTTATATATGAAAACCAACAGAGAACAATGTACATAATACTAAAGACCCTTTGGAGGTAAATAAAATGAGCTTTTTGAAAGATGAAGGTGGACAAGGAGCAGCTGAATATATCTTATTGTTTGGTGGTGTAATTGTTATCGCAATAGCTGCACTACTGATCTACAGAGCATACTTCAGTGGAACTTCCGGATTAAACGCCAGTCAGGACGTTAACACCATCCGAACCACAATCAAATAGACATATCCATAAAAAAGGTTTCAAACCTATTTATGGATCAATTTTTTTTTAAGTTTTTTTTATTTATTATTTTTAAATTTTTTCACTGTGCCTTGAATTATTAGTTTTATTAGTTTTTCACAATTTTAAGCTTATTATTCCATAATTCAGCTAAACATTAAGCTAACTGATCTATCTCTAATAAAGGATAATTATTCGGGATTGAATGGATATACATACAAGATTCCCGATGATCCAATTCATGAAATATTTGATTTCAAGCCCATTGTTCTTAAATTAGAGATATATCCATGAATCAAATCATGGCAATATTTAACACATTTGCAAGTGAAATCTTATTAGAATTGATGTGAAGAACTTTCAAAAAAAAATTTTTCAATAAACCATTGAAAATTGAAAAGTATTATAAATCTTGTCCATATCGCTCAAGAGAATTGTCTATCTATTAAAAAATAATTTATAGCAAGAATCCTATAAAAATAAATAAGAGTATTTGATGATACATGACTGTAAAAGATTAACCATAATAGATTAGGGTGGATTAGAAATGGATGAAAAAGGTCAGATTAGCGCTGAAATGATATTATTAATTGGTGCCATGTTAGTGATAGTAATTGTTGCCGGTGGATACATAATGGGCATTACCAACTCCATAGCAGGGAATATTACTCAAGTCATCAACACTGCAAGAGACAGTGCTATTAATAAAATGTAATTATGGAGAATTAACCTTAGGAGATTTAGGGAATTATTTAAATTAAATAATTAATTTTTATCCATGATTATATTATTGCCCATACAACTGCCCGATTACTATAGTATAAAGGTTTGAAAACAGTTGAATTATTGTTTTCAATAACTAGTTTAGTGAAAATAGAATTCTCGAATTTTTTATCCATAACCACTGCTTTTTTACCATTGATGATGAAAACACCAAAATCACTGTTGGGATCCATAAAACGCTTTACGATGGTACGGTTGTCAATGAATTCCACAAAATAGGGAGTTTTATTTTCCCAGGTTAAATTTCCCGTTTTAAAATCCATGAATATATCATTGGTAGAATTGAGAAAATCTGAAGTGGTATTCGCCCTTCCCACTGAGTAGATGTAATTTTGGGATGATTTTTCATTGAAGTCCCACTCACCAAACTGGAATATCCAATGACCAATACCAATCATTTTATCATTAGTTACTACCACAAACGGGGATGGCTTATCAGGATGAGTGTACTTTAAAACTTCATCAGCCTGATTTTCATTTATATTATAATTATCCAGAAGTAGGTTTCGAGCATTGGATCTGTCAATACCCAGGATGTGGTTCAATATTTCCACACTTTTGCTGGTATTTCCAACATACATATCAAGTGTAATATAGCCCTGATCACCACTGGTACTTAACATACGCATTATCCCTAAAGAAAGAGTCTCATTATCGGTGGAAAATGCTTTATTAATCCAGTAATCCCTTGATATGCTGGGTGATTTATCTTTGTAGGGGAATAAATCATCATAGTTACGCACAGGTAATGTTTCTATGTAACCCATTCTACCATCCTCAAGAACCGGGCGATTTGCAATAGCAGTATATAAATGGCCATTATTCCAATCACCTACTATAACCGTGTTTTTAGGAGTGTTATTATTGATCCAAACTGAAACAGCCCAGATATCATCATTTATCCCGGGAGTTAGCAGAAAACTGTTTTCACTAGGCCACATTCCAGGAAGTACTGCTAATATCACAATTAAAACCGATAAAACCTTAATTGAACTGGGGTGTTTTTTGAAAAAATTGATTTGATTGGTGTTTTTTAAAAGACCTAAATATTCAGTGCATATACCCACCATTATTCCAGTGTTCACCACCAGAGGAGGGATTAACATTACCAGGAATCTTTCACCACTATTTAAGGTGATGAAACCAGCCAATGTCCAAAAAACCAAAAATGAAAAGGTTATCCACCTCATTTTCTTGATGAATTTTTGGCTTAATTCCTCATTTAACAGTAACCTGAATGTCCATACAAGGCCAAATAATCCGGCGAATAACGTGATTCCAAGACTGGAAATTACCACCTCGACAGATGGCTTGATGAGTTCGGAAACTGAAGTGTAAAGATTAGGCCAATCAGCCCATGAACCGCCACCATAAGATAAATTAACAAGTTGTAAAGGTCCGAATACTAGTTTTAAAATATTTACAAATCCTGTGAAAAGCCAGACAAGCATTAAAGTAACCGCTGAAAATAATAGAAGGTTATATAAATGTTTAGCTATATTTTCCCCACGTATTTTGGATATTATGATGTAAACAGCCCAGAAGATACTTATGAGGTAAAATAGATACTGCCAACCGTTCCAAGCAAGTGAAAAGAGGAAGAGAGATATTGCAGTAAGGCATGAGTAAATTAATCCCTTTTTATCAGGAGAATTGATGTTTTCCATTGCTGAAAAAAATAAGCCAACCACCAAGAAGGGGAATAATAAATTGAACATATCTGTATCAAACCATCCAGGGACGGTTCGAACAAAATAGTAGGGAATGGTAACTGATAAGATACCTGCAGCCACTGCACCATACTGGTTGGTTAATCTACCCACCAAAAAGTAAGCGGCAATACCCGCCAGTGGGGCTATGAATGCAGAAAGCCAGAAACAAACAACCAGGAGAGGAATATCTGCAAATAAGTTAATAAATTTATAGATTAATGCCGTTAAATAAACGATTAAAGGAGGATAATCCAAGGGTACTCCAGGAGGGTAATATGAATGTAAATCCCATTCTACTCCATTAATTTTAGCATCACCCAAATATCCATGGTTCAGATAGTTTTCTGTTAACCGGTAGTTATAGTAAGAGTCCAGTTCATACATGTAAGGGAGGCCGTTTTGATCTTGATAGTAATGTTTTTCCATATCTGAAAGTGTGTCAAGATGGGTGGTTTCCACTCTCATAATAAAACCAATGAAAAAAATTAGCAAGATAATGGATATTCTAATAAAGACTTTTTGATTCATTTAAACTCCCAAATAATCTTAAAGAATGATTGAACTAACTTTAAATATAGATTAAGTTTAATAAATCATTACCGAATGACTTGTAATGATTCAAATTCAACTGATTGTTTGAAGTGTTCTAATTTATCCCACCAGAAGAATTAGATTAATTGGATACGTTTTTTATTCTGTATATTTTAATGAATCCATATCCATTGGTATCATTAGCCGGTATTTCACCTATTAGGGTGCAGTTTTGGTTTAGAAAGTTCTCTATATATTTATCTTCACTAGCCCAAACCTCTCTATCAAATAGAATGTATTCAACTTTTAAATCTGTTAACATGTCTGTTGTTTTTATTTTATATTGATATGAACCTTCACCGTAACTGATATCGCATCCATAATAACGATATTCCTCTTGTAATGCTATCCAATAATTGCGGTCTCCAATTACCACACTCCCTGGTGGAATGTATTTTTGAACTTCCTCTTTAATTGCTTCATAATCATAGTTTTTTGTTTTTTCTAAAAAATTATTCAGAAATATGCAGTTTCCCACAATTAACACTACCCACAAAAAAATCAAGACTATTGAATTTATAGATTTTCTATCTGGTTTAAACGTTATTTTATGGTTAAAGGTCAGAGAAAGTAAAATCGATAAATAAGGCATGATTATTCCCAAATAAATAAAGTATTTATGATAAACCAATATGGAAAAAACCCCTATACTCACAATTAAAACTAAAAGTAGAAATTTATCACCATATCTCCTCTCACAAACAAGATAGTGTAAGCCTAAACCCATTAAAATTAAAGACACAAGAAACACCGTGAATGTCAAAACCATCCCGTTATAAGTAACAAACCATTGAAAGAGCCCAGTATAACGCGTTGGCTCCATAATAAAATTATTGAAAGGATTTGAAGGTGATGATGCGATATTAGAGATGAATTGACCCTTAAAAGCAGCTAAATCCAATGATAAGTACCAAGCATAGGGAATCAAAGGTATGACAAATCCTAAGATCAAACTTGAAATTTCTTTGAAACTTAAATAAAATTTTAACTTTTTAAAATCTATTTTCTCAATTAAAATAATTAATAAAACAGCAAGTACAGCAATAAGACCATTAGGATGAGATAAAATTGAAAGAGTGGCGAAAAAAGCAGCAGCAAAATAATAAACCAACTTAGAATTCTTCAACGCCAAAAAGGTGAAATAAAGAGCAACAACCATAAAACAAGCCACAGCAATCTCCATCCGAGCATTCCGAGAAATAAAAAAAAACAAAGGATTCAAAACCAACAAAAAAGAAGCCAACAAACCCACCCTCTTATTATACAAATTCAAACCAAGCAAATATGTAAATAAAACCGTTAAAAAACCTAAAAAAACACCAACCATCCTAGCCTGCACAACCCCAAACCCAAACAATTTAAAAGAACCAGCCAACAACAAAAAATACACCGGAGGCTGCCAATAAGTAAAATTAGCAATATTATAAAAACCAAAAATCATACTAGTGCCCATATATCCAAACATAGCCAAATTATAAGCAGGATTAACAAACCAATTCTCATCCACGTTTATTACAGGAAATTTATCAAGATTAAAAGAATATAAAACCGTATAAAATAATAAGATTAGGATAATCTCTTTCTTCTGAATCAAAAAATGTTTAATGCGCATTTCTTAATCACTCCGCATCATAAGAATTGGTTAAATTACTAATTAGCATTTTTTACCCAGAATACCTTTATTATTCCAAATCCATGAGTATCATTAGCTGGAATTACAGCAACAAGTGTACAATTTTGGTTAACAAAATTCACTGTAGCTTCATCATCCGCCCATAAATCTTCAAAAAGAATGTATTCTGCTTTTAAATCTTTTAACATGTCTGAGGTGTTGATCTGGAATCTTTCGAGGCCGTAATAATTGTATTTATCATGTAATGCTATCCAATAATTGTGGTTTCCCACAACAATGCTTCCCGGGGGTATATATTTTTGAACTTCTTCTTTAATCTCCATATAATTGTAATCTTTAGTTTTTTCTAAAAAGTTATCCAATAACATACAGTTTCCAATAATTAAAACCAACCATAATACCAAAATGGAAATTGATAAAATTCCTTTTTTATTCATTTCTAAATGAATTTTATCTTTAAAAGTTAAAGCAATTAGAATAGAGAAATAAGGCATGATTATTCCAAGGTAAATAAAGTATTTACGGTATAATAAAGCAGATAGAACCACAAAATTTACAATTAAAATTATTAGTAAAAATTTATCACCGAAATTTCTCTCACGAACCATATAAAACAAACCTACAATCATCAATGTAAAAGCAGCTGCAAATACAACCAGGGTCAGGACTTCCCCCTGATAACTAACAAGCCAATGGTAAAGATTAATGAAACGTGTTGGTTCTGTTATAATATTATCGATTGGATTTGAAGGTGATTCACCTATATTATCCATGAATTGGCCCGTGAAAGCCTTTAGGTCCATGAGTATGTATAATAAATAAAGAATTAATGGTATAAAAAATCCTGAAATGAAGCTTGAAATTTCTTTGAAACTTAAATAAAATTTTAACTTTTTAAAATCTATTTTCTCAATTAAAATAATTAATAAAACCGCAAGTACAGCAATAAGACCATTAGGATGAGATAAAATTGAAAGAGTGGCAAAAAAAGCAGCAGCAAAATAATAAACCAACTTAGAATTCTTCAACGCCAAAAAGGTGAAATAAAGAGCAACAACCATAAAACAAGCCACAGCAATCTCCATCCGAGCATTCCGAGAAACAAAAAAAAACAAAGGATTCAAAACCAACAAAAAAGAAGCCAACAAACCCACCCTCTTATTATACAAATTCAAACCAAACAAATATGTAAATAAAACCGTTAAAAAACCTAAAAAAACACCAACCATCCGAGCCTGCACAATCCCAAAACCAAACAATTTAAAAGAACCAGCCAACAACAAAAAATACACCGGAGGCTGCCAATAAGTAAAATTAGCAATATTATAAAAATCATAAATCATACTAGTACCCATATATCCAAACATAGCCAAATTATAAGCAGGATTAACAAACCAATTCTCATCGCCATTGATTACGGGAAATTTATCAAGATTAAAAGAATATAAAACTACGTAACAGAATAATATCAATAATATTTCCTTATTTTTCCAAAAAAACTTTTTTGCCCCAATTTTAGTATTCATGTAAATCAAATAAGGATTTTTTAAGGAATTGATGATGTTTAATTCTTATAATCAGTCAAAGGATAGATAACTGGGATCAAAACGATTCATGAAGTGTATAATTTTATTTGTTAAACAATCAATTTGGCCCCATAATAAATGAATGATCTAAACATTATAAATATGTATATTGAAAAGCAGATATTGAAATACTCAAGGTTTTTCCATGATTAAAGATTACATTAACTTATTAAGTGAACTGGATTTCACCAAATTTCCCTATATTCTGATTTTCATTATTATTTTTATGCTATCTAGGGTTCCATTTTTAAATCTGGGTTTTGGTAATGATCCTGATGCCTGGAGGATAGCCAACACTGCATTCGATTTAAATCAATTCCTGATCTATCATACTTCACGTTTTCCAGGATATCCTTTACCAGAGTATGTAAATTCTCTGGTTATTAACTATGGTTGGGTGGCAACTAACAGCCTCACCATGATCCTGACACTAATTTCAATACTGGTATTTGCCAAAATATTAAAAGAACTTGAAGTTGAAAGTAAAGGATTAATAGTGCTAACATTTGCTTTTTTACCAATTGTGTGGATTAACAGTGTTAATACCATGGATTATATGTGGGCTGTGACTTTCATCGTCATCAGCTGGTACTTTGTAATAAAAAAACATTTTTTATTGGCTGGTTTAATGATGGGTTTAGCTATATCCTCCAGACCAACATCAGCCATACTCATAATTCCCTTTATGTATCTCATAACATCTGAAAATGATATTAAAAAATCATTATACTTTCTTTTAACATCATTAGCCGTGAGTATTGCCTTATTCTCCCCATTATTTTTCCAGTATGGATTGGGTTTTATCAGCTTTTATGGTAAACTAATAGATTTGAACCTTGTATACAATGATCTCATTTCCTCTTTCGGACTTTTATCTGTGCTTGCTTTTATATTATTAATAATTAAAACAAAAAAGAAAGACCTGACTTATATTAAACAGGATAACCATATGATTTTTGCTTTATTCGTAGTTTTTCTAGTTATAGTTTTATTTCTAATTAGCCCCTATGAAACAGCATATATCTTGCCTGCAATTCCCTTCGGACTTTATTTCTTAAGTCAAATTGGTAGTAAAAGAATCTTCAATATTTTTTGCATTTTTTTAATTTTAAACTCTTTTATTACAGTAAGCCTGAATTTTGAAACCTCCCAGATAGTGGAAAAAGGAGTAGTTTTTACTGACGCAGAGGATCGCATCCTACTAATTACAACTTTAGAAAAATTGACAAAAACTGAATTTAACAACTCAATTATTATCACCGGAGAATACTATCCCATTTTACATTATTTATCGAAAAAATCCGCGGCCAAACCCCAGAAATACATGGCAGAAAGCGATCCAAAAAATATACAAGTTTCATATTGGGATCCGGAAAGAAACACAAGTTACATTTACATGGCCAGTTCTGATGATATAATCAAATGGCAAATTAAAGGATATAAAATTTATTTTATGGGCCCATCCGCTTTGGAGCTGATTAAAATCAATTATAAATATGATTTAAGAACATTTAACGCTTCTAACATATTCAATTCAATCCAGCTTCAATTATAGGCTGACTTGACACGAATATAATCTTAAAATTTCGGAATTTGATTGATAGTGTTATTATAACGATCTTTTATGAGGAAAGTTCCATCAGCAATATAAACATTTATATCCTGATGTTGGTCCTGGAAACCTTTCGTACCTCCATAAACCCCATCCGGGTACAAGCCATTGGAAACTTTTCTACCAGTCATCCAAGCTAACTTCTCAGCAATCAATCTATCAGACCAGATGACCTGATTATTATGAGTATTATCTATAATATAAGATTTTAAAGGGTTATAATGCCCTTCAAATGGTATTTGGAGGTTCTCCCAGTGACCTGATTCTTTGTTGGGTAAACTCCCCACAATAATAGCCATTCCCAGCAATGAGTAGAACACAACCATAATTAGAAACACTATAGAAACAACAGATCCATGATTATTTTCCAGATATTCATATCC